>NZ_JBYTBB010000101.1:0-14150 GCF_058788755.1 Lysinibacillus sp. FW301-JW8 | reverse complement strand
TTTAAAGTTCTACACTATTGCTGATTGGAGTGCAAGGCTACTCGACTCCCGTGGGATAGCGAGACAGACGAGACCCTACACGGAGCGTCAGCGCAGGAAGCGGCTCGTCGCTCGCCCACTGGAAAGCGAGTAGCCTGGAACGGAAATCATCTTCATTTTGACTAAATATTCACAAAGGTATCCTTGACCATTTTGATTTTCAACACTATGAGACTATATTTCTATAGTCTAAAAACTAAAAGATAAGGTTTCTTAATTAACCGTTTTTACACTTTGTCGATATATAAAAACACTGCTAATTATTCCAAGTCCACCGACTAACAGAATCCACGTGTTGTAGAAAACAAGTCCATATATCAGAATGACGCAACCAATAATACCACTTGAAAAGGCACTGGACACCATGGATTTTTTGGTTGGTTTAGGGAATTGAATAGAGATTCCCAGATTTTTATTCCCCCATTTACAAGCAACATCCATAATAGTATACATTTTGTCTAACATCATTTTACCCCTCTTTCATCCAAATTTTAAAATACGATGTAAGAAAAAAAAGCATTAGATAGAGCACCCAAAAAAGCTAACATTGAAATTGATAAACAAATCAATCCGACAACCTTTTTCGTCTTCTGTTCTCTATTCTTTTGGGATATTAAAATTACCCCTGAGATTAGTAGCACGATTGCTGCAATGATATTTATCACGATAAAGAAAGATGCTGTTTCTTTAAGAAAGTCTATAATACTCCAAAATAAAGTCATCGTTCATATCCTCTTATTTTATATTTGAAATAGCGTATCTACTCAAAGATACTTTCTACCAACTGCTTAGTCATAAATTGAAATGCGGCTAAATGATCGCAGTTTTTTGAAATTCCTTCTTTACTTGCAATACTAGAAAGAAGTACGGTGAAGGTCGAAAATGCTAAATTTTCAGATACCTTTAATGTAAGATTCGCTTGTTTAATAGCCGCACGAAAAAGATCAGAACTATCAAACATTAGTTTTTCCTTCATTTCCTCTGATAGTTTACTGTAAAATGATGTGAAATCTGCCGTTTTTACATCATAAAGAAATGGTTTACTTTCATATTCATCGTAAAGCTGGATTATCGCTGTTTCAAAACCAAATTTTTCAGGACATTGTTTTATTTGCTCCATAAAATTCCCATAAATAGCATCTTGAACGTCATTCAAAACTTCAAAAAAAAGCTCTTCCTTACTTGAATAAAAATTATAAAAAGTACCCGTAGATATTTCTGTTTTTTTACATAATGCACCAATACTCGTTTCTTTATAACCCACAGAAATCCAAAATGCCATACACTCATCTTTCAATTTACTTTTAATTTGAATTTTATCTTCTTCTGAAAAAACCTTTTTCCCCCTTGCCATAGATGAACACCCCCCTTTTATGAATATATCACACGAATATTCATGTAATATATTCATATAATATCATTAAAATTGATTATAAACAAGAGATTAAAAATATGTAATTCCAGAAAAACGCTGGCAATAGGTTCGACTATCCCCTTTTGTTACAGTTTTAAAGATTTCTTATTTGACTGACGATGCAGCATTCCAGTAACCAATGCAGCATCATCGAATATGTAAAAGAATAGACTTAATGGAATAGATGAGTTTAGTGGAATAAGGTTAATTGAAAAAATGAAACAAACTTAAAGCTATACACTGTGTGACAATTACATCAAGTTGTTGATCGTAATAAAAATCCATTTTCTCAGAAATTTCCTCAAAAATTTAAGCATATTCATAAATAATGAAAGGGTTTTTAAAATTGATCTTAATGATGCTTTTTCTTTAGGGAGGGGAAAAATGACTCAAGCTTTTGAATTTAAATCAAATGGTAAGTTTATTGTAAAAGTAGATGATTATACAGTAAAAATTCAGCCTAAGGGGTTCTCAAATTTTATCAATAAAGGCGGCTCTAAGGGGGAAAAATCCATTCCCATTAAATCTATCACTGCTATTCAATTTAAAGAACCTGGTTTATCTACGGGATATATCCAATTTGCCTATTCTGGATCGAATGAAACAAAAGGCGGTACCACGGCAGCTATCAAAGATGAAAACTCTATAACCTTCTTTAAAAGAGAGCTGAAAAAGGCCAAAGAATTAATTAAGTTAATTGAAATGAAACGACATGAGAGTACGTCTCCCTCTATCACCTCACAAAGTGTCGCTGATGAAATTCTAAAGCTGAAAAAACTAATGGATGCAGGTATATTAACAAAGGAGGAATTTGAAGCGAAGAAAAAACAATTATTAAATATTTAATCATGTAGAAAGCTGTTTATTAATTTTATAAGGCGCTTCACTAAGCAAATGTTGCATTTCATCATAAAAGTAGTGTATACCCCTTCTTCATCGGATAAAAATTTATTAATGATACCTTAAAATACCTGCTTTCAGAATTTTTAATTGGATAAATAACACGCCTCCTTTCTACAACAGGGCATATTATAGATGATAGAAAGGAGGAATTTATTATGGGATATTCAGGAAATGTAGGTAGTTGGAACAATGCCTGCTGTGGGGGCAATACTGGCTCTGGTTATGGCTCTACATTCGTTCTAATTGTAGTGCTATTCATTCTTCTAATTATCGTTGGCGCTAGCTTCCTTTATTAATCACATCAACATTTCCAACTGTTAAATAAAAAAAGGCTTTAGTTTTGTCTACATGGATAAAACTAGAGCCTTTATTCATGAAGTTTTAAGATTTTTCATTGAAATCAGTGAATAATTAGCAATCCTATATGGCACATTACATATAGGAGGTGGAAGAATAATGTCTAGAATTATTGGTGTTGAACAATCATTATCAAACGTGGAGCAAGCTTTAAAGGCAAAAGGATATGAAGTTATTCAACTGCGGAATGAAGAGGACGCTAAAAGATGTGATGCTTGCGTAATCACAGGTCAAGACAAGGATGTTATGGGAATTAGTGATCCAATACTTGCAGGACCAGTCATTGATGCAAATGGTCTTTCTGCAGACGAAATTCTTCAGCGTGTAGAGAAATATTTTCATTAACAACGAATGGAGAGGTGCTATCTTTAGTCATTATGATCTATCGACTAGCACCTTTTACAATTTATTCAAGTCAATTTCTTTTACAAATAATTCATAAAGAAATATACAAAAAATAGAAACCAATCAATAATAAAATTCCTTCCACAATGAGATAGGAAAAAATGTATCTCTTTGTTATAACAAGGAATCTCTCTGTATCCATTGATCCACTCATAACTGTATTTATATATTCCTTTACATCGTCTGTACCCATCTCAACACTATTTAATAATAGTATGGTGCCAATGCAAATTAAAATAACAGTAAACAAGATTTTTTACATTCTTTATCATTTCCTTTTGCCTCATTTGATGCTCCTCCGTATTTACAAATATCACCAAGAGCTTAGAAAGAGAAATCCACTGCAATACACACAAAAAAACCTAGCTTCAAATGCGAAGCCAGGCCTTTTTGTGTGTTGTGTGTTTGTTTATGATTACATAATTAGTATATCAAATCGTTCTAAACAAATTCTAAACAAGATATAAGCTCATCATTTAGTTATTCATATGATTTCCGTGATCCGTCTATTTGTCTTTACAAGTAAAATAATATTCACTTGTTAAATTATTATAAATTTTCAATATGACGCTGCCACCCTTTTCATAGCATCGTGTGCTAGCCATATCAATTTCTTTTGTATTAAAATAATGAGTTACATTTAACAACAAGGACATTCCTAATAAAAGAATCAGCAAAAGCCAAATGACTCCATTTAAATATTTCTTGTTAATCATTTCATCCTCCATGCTTCTTTTATTGTGAAGTAGTTTTTTACATTTCCTGAGGTGGTATAACCCCAGTAATTAATAAGATAAAAAGGACTAAACCCACTAAAAGGAATATAAATGAAGCCCAGAACACTGGACCTACTTTCACAGTAAACCGCTCACTTTGCTGAATAAAACCCGTTTGCCCGCTTACCTGAGCGTTAAAGAACCGAGACATGGCTCCCCCACTGCTTGAAAAGTAGTAAATTCCACCAGTAAATAAGAGTCCTGTAAAAAACATAACCTCAATTAATCGAACAGAGAAAAATGAGGCAATATAATATGTAATAAATACCTCTACTACAAGTGTTATCACCATAATAATTACACTTTTACATTTTATATAAACTCCCCCCTTCAAATACGCTTCCTTATTCTACGAGAATATGTAAATAAAGTTTCGTTTTTATAATTTTTTCAATAAATAATTATCAAAAAACACAAAAAAATTCCAGGTTCCACATTTATGTAATACCTTGTATTTTTATGTTTGTGTAAACTATATGTATGTTTCTAGCGATCTGAGCTATAAGTTAAATTTCTGAAATAAATTTATTCAGTTTCTGTTGATTGATTTGACCTTTAATTGTATATTTTAAAACGCCTTCTGCATTAAAGATAAAAGTTGTCGGGTAATTCATGACTTCAAATGATTTTTGAAGTGCGCCATCTCCATCAAGAAAGATTGGAAAATTCAGTTTGTAATTCTCTAAAAATTTCAGTGCATTATTATAACTATCATTAGCAGTTGCATTAACGGCTAATAGCTCCACATTATCGGATTTTTGGCTATAAAACGCTTTTAAGTCTGGTACTTCATCTTGACAAGGACCGCACCAGGATGCCCAAAAATTAACAATTAAAACTTTACCTTTGTATTTTTCAAATGTTGTTGTCGTTTTATCAAAATTCATTAGTTTTGTATCATACGCAATTTGTTTTGAGCCATTCGCTAATTCGACCATTGAGGGTTTTAGTTCTTCTTTGAAGATTTCATCCTTTAAGGCAACACCTATTAAGAAAACTACTACTACTAGTGATATTACTAAACCTATAAGTTTTTTTCGTTTCATTGTACTTCTCCTTCATTAATTTGATTATACACCCATTTTACAATACTTTTACTTTATATTACCTCATTTAGGTATAAAAGGTTAGATTATACAGCGTGAATTTGTATGTACTTCTTCTTTCATCATCTGTAAAATTAAAATGAGATAACAATTACACCCATTGCGTCCGAATTCTATCGAGCTCACTCAAAAAACTCCTCTTCAAAATCCGTGACATCCGCTGGGGCTGAATAAAGATACAATTTTACAAGGGTAAAAAAGATGGGAAGATATTTTAGTTTGTTTAAAAAACATGGAAAACCCTCTATTTATGGACATATATCTCTAAAATGAGAGGAGGCCATTATACTTCCTCAAAATTTACTTTTATAAATTCTTTCATTAGTTGTGTTGGCGGTATGTTATGTATTTTCATCTTACTATCATTAACTAACTTTATGAACATACCTTGGCTTATGGCATCTTTTGGCGTAAGCATAGTCCTAGTTTTTAGAGTATGGTATACCCCAATTTCACAGCTAAGAAAAGTTATATTTGGGCATCTTCTTATAGATTTAACAAATTTGTCTTTTTTTCATTATTTGGCTCAAATCCTTATGCGATAAGTTTTGGCGTTGGTTTAGGGATATTTTTAATGGCAATTACAGGATTCTTCCATCCACCAGCAGCATCAAATCCAGTAATTATTATGTTAGGGGGGCTATAGCTGGAGCTATTTGTTTATGCCAGTGTTGATTGGAGCACTGATAATCGTCTTTATAGGATTAATATTCAACAATTTAATTAAAACTAGAAAATATCCATTATTTTGGTGATAAACAATTTGCCATGCTGTCCTTATAAGAAAGAATCATAAAATTTTGTGTGGAATTATCATTCATTCAGAAAATATATTGCCTTCCTTTTCTTTTATCTATCAGCACAAAATCCCACAGATAAGCAAATCGATTCGCTTTTCTGTGGGATTTTATGTTAAAAATAGACAAATTGATATACCTAAATTTGGATAAAAAATTTGTAGGTTAGTCATTATTCACTTTGCTTATGTCGTAGGTAAAATAGTAAAGCGATAGCCCTCTGCTTCAATTGCTGTAATAACAACGTTTGGAGGAATATTTTCAAAACGAATTATGATGCCACTTCCATCATCGGCTGTCGCTACAGTACCACTAAGCTTTTGCCCACCTTGTAATATCAATGTTAGTTCTGTACCAATAGTGAGCTGGGCACTATCTGCAGTAGTTGTCAGTAGTAGACCATCATTCGTCCATTGCATGTCTGTAATCGTTATGTCTCGGACAATTGTTAGCTGTGCTGTAATTGCTGGAATAAACTGAACCATTGTCATTGTGCTTGGGTTTAAACATTCAATCGCCTCATGTAATGTGACCGTTACTTGATTGCCCTCAAGTCGAATTTGCTCTTGCTGTAATTCTACTTGCGTTTCTTCTAGAATTTCAGCTATTTTAGCGAATATTTGCCCTTCATTTGCTATAACAAGTTGCTGATTTGCTAATTTTTGTTGTGCTCCTACGATTTCCTTCAAGCCATTTCGCGGTTTGATGTTTCCTGTTAAACCATTAAGTTTAGTGATCATTGGTTCAACTATCAGCGATTGACTATTGGCTAGCTGCTCAGCTTCCACCACTTGTGCCTGTAACGCTACTACAATCATTTCCGGAAGCCATTGCTTTTCTTTTGGAATATTTGGAACATCTTGACCATCTGCTGAAAGTATAAGTACTCCATTTTGTTTAAGTTGCTCAATCCATTGCAATTTCTCTTTTGCTAGACGAATACTTGTATGCAGTGCCTCTATATGTGTCGGTGCTTGCGAACTGCTGTTACCATACTCTACTATCTCTCTTGTTGGTGCGATCAATCGATTCATGATATCATTCATATTTCCACTTAAACGTACATCGGAACGCGATAATATGCCATGTTCTCTTGGGTTAACAAACACTAATTGTCCTGCCAAAAAATCGCCTGTAAAAGAAATTTGCTTTTGATTCTTCTTAAAACCCGTAAAACTTTCATTTTGACGTGGGGCTACTATAACCACAATTTCAGCTAATTGCTCTTTCGTTATTTGAGTTGGAGGTGTTGGTAACTCACCACCTACTATTACTAATTCTTCCTTTTTTGCTACTTCAACAAAACCAGCAGTCCAACCACCTACAGGCGCATCTACAAAGAATGATAAACCTGCATCATCTTTAGGTGACCATGCGAATATGGTTGCAAGCTCCTGTCTTGTTATTGAAGCTGCAGGGGTAAACTGATTATCGTACGCCCACATATCTAAGCCTGCTAGTTGTGCTAATTTAGTTGTTACATCATCTTGTGGGTTATTTGGCAACACATACAAGTTCGTTGCAGAAGAGCCTACACTGGATATTTCGAACACTGTATCTACTGTATTGGCAAGTTTAACCTTTGTTAAGGAAGCCGTCACAGTTGACTGTTGATCATATATAATGGTGAAATTTTCTGCCCTTAGCTTGCTCATTGCCAAGTTTGTTGATGCTTTTGGTGTAACGACGATATTTTGAGTGACTGTTATATTTTTAAGTTCCACAAAATCTGCATTAACAAATAAATTCCCTGCAAATGTACTGTTCGCACCATCAAATACAACATTTTTTCCCTTAGCACCTGATGCATTTAATGCAATAGCTAAAACATCAACAATTTGATTATCTATTATCACTACCTGTATACGTGCCCCTGCTAAGGCTTGCGCATTTTGCTCGTTTAGCAATGTTTGTACGTTTTTCGCCACTGTCCATTCTCGTTCTGCTGCTGTTAATTTCCCTTGTTGAATGGCTTCAATCGTTAATTTTGCCTCCATAATTTCAACCATATTCCGTTGCTCTGCCCGAATAATAAATGATGCCAACTGCCCTCTCGTCACAAATTTTTCTCCACTAAATGTAGTTGCTGTTGTACCAGTTGTAATATGGTTTACAAATAATGTTTCTACTGATTGTTGATTTTCTGTCGCTACATCAGTAAATGTGTTTGTGATTGTATCAGAAGTAGGTAACTGTAAAGCCTTCGTAATCATCGTTGCCATTTGATAGCGCGTCACAGGTGTATTCATCTTGAACGACTTCTCCAAAATCCCCTTTTGCTTTAAAGTAGCTACTATTTCTTGTTCACTACCCTTTAAACCAATTACCCCTGCCACCATTTTTGCTGCTTGGCTTTGTGTGACTACCTCATTTGGCTTAAATGTTCCATCAGGATAACCGTGAATAATCCCACGCTGTGAAAGTTCCATAATCGCCCCATAATGACTATTCCCTTCCTTCACATCTGAAAACTTTAAGGAATCTGCCTCAACTACTGACACTGCCCCCATCGTAGCAATCGTTGTGACCATACCTGCCATAAATAACTTATTCTTCATTCCATTACTCCTCCTTTCCTTTAATTCTAACAATCTATAAAAGGGGTTTTCTTAATGAAATCTTAATGGATTATAAAGTTCCTATATGACTGGATTTTTTTCTTCTATAATTTATAGTAGATTTAATACTATTTTTGGAGAGTGGTGACTGACGATGAATCGAATTCTAATTGTTGATGATGAAAGTAGTATTCGCCAATTAATCCGACTTCACTTAGAAAATGCACATCTAAACGTGATGGAGGCTGCATCAGGACAAGATGCCATAGGACAATTGCAGCAAAAGCCATTTGACATGATTATCCTGGATTTGATGATGGCAAATGGAGATGGATTTGAGGTACTACACTATTTAAAAGAAAATCATTTACAGCCGCTTGTTATTGTGCTAAGTGCTAGAAGAGAGGTTGAGGAAAAAATTACGGTACTTGGATTAGGCGCAGACGATTATGTGACAAAGCCATTTAGTCCGATTGAGCTTGTTGCACGTGTACAGGCCCAATTAAGGCGACATTCCATCAAACATCACTCCGATCGTATACGTTTAAACAAGTTAGTGCTTGAAATGGACAAATCAATGCTACATTATGATGGACAAAAACAAAGGTTAACAACTGTAGAATGTCAGCTATTGCACTTATTAATGCGAAATGTTGATCGTGTACTAACGAAAAGGGAAATCTATCAACATATTTGGCAGCATGAACATTATGATGATAACAATTTAAGCGTTTTTATCAGTCGTCTTCGTAAAATACTTGAACAAATGACGGGTCACCATTCGATTCGTAGCATTCGTGGTATTGGTTATCAGTTTTCAGGTGATGAATTTTGAAAAATCGGACAAAACTTTGGCTTCTTATGATTATCAGTATCTTTGGCAGCATTATTATTTTTATTGCAATGAGCTTGGCAGTAGGAAGTATTTTGGATAAGGGCTATAATTTAAACAAATTAAATACACTAGCTGAAGATATTATCGCATCAATTCGCCAAAAAGGGACAGGAAGAGAGCAGGAAATAAAACCAATTTTGGATTCCGTTCATACGGAACATACAGCGATTCACTTTGCATGGATTCAAGCTGATGGTACAAAGATTTATGATACTTCTGGTGATTTAGAGGATTATGATTTCTCGAAAATAGCAGACCGTTTTCTAAATATGCCAAGCAATCTTTGGGCTAAAGATGAAAATATCAGTTTTATTTATAGCATCACGCTAGACAAGCAAAGCTACTATCTATTAATGAGCCTGCCTAGCGAGGCAATGAAACAGGGGCAAATTTATTTCTTTATACGCACATCAAAGGTACTTGTTACATTACTCCTTCCTATACTCGCAGCTTTTATGGTGCCCTATTTACTAGCCATTTGTTTTTTTTCTTGGATGAATCGACGTATTAGTAAGCTAAATAATGCTCTCTCCCAAGTCAATCTTCAAAGTAATAGTATTGTACTAGAGGATGAGACAAAGGATGAAATAGGGCAACTTACACAGCATTATAATTCGATGGTCCAACGTATTCAAAGTCAGGTTGTTGAAATTGAACAATTCGAAAATAGACGAAAGCAATTATTGTCTAATCTCTCTCATGATTTACGGACACCATTGACGATGATTCTAGGTTATGCTGAAACGATTCGCAGCGGAATATATAAGGATGAACGAGAGCTCCAAGCCAGTGCTAAAATAATTTTGCAGCGATCTCGCTATATGGACCGCTTACTCGACCAATTACTAGATGTCACCAAACAAAACACTAATGCATTGACATTGCAACTGGCACCACATAATTTATCTGAAATATTACGGAAGATTATAGCCGATTATTTATTATTGTTAGATGGTCAAGATTACCATGTGGATATTGATATTGCGGATGCTGATATTGTGATGCAGATGGATGCCGCATTGATTGAGCGGGCTATTCGCAACTTAATTGACAATGCCATTCGCTACGGCAAAGAGGGTCACTATCTTGGTGTAGCACTTGTAGAACATCAAAATGAGGTATGGGTTACCATAAAAGATAAAGGACAAGGAATTGCACTTGAAGAACAGCAGCGAGTCTTTGAACGATTTTATCGTAGCGATCAAGGAAGACAAGGTGAAGGACTTGGGATTGGGCTGTCGATTGTCGAAGAAATTGTGGCATTACATCAAGGTAACATACGATTGACCAGTACTCCCTATGAGGAAACGATATTTCAAATACAGCTTACCAAAAGAAACTGCTCGCCATAAACATTGTCGAGCAGCATTGCTGTATAGGATTTGTATGAACTATTTCTATTAGTGATTTTGGTCTTTTAAACAACCTTGAGTACACCGTATCAGACTTTTTTAAACTCTTTATAATAGCACCACAGGACAATTACTGACAATTTGTAGTTGTCATTTTATTTGCATCTTCATTACTGTGATACCTTCCCCTTTTTACTGAAACCGCTCCAAGAAATTCGAAATTTTTACTTCTTTCCATTCTCTTTACTTTTAACTGATATTAGAAAAATTTAGGTCTATAAATGATTGACTTATCATTTATCCAATGCTATATTTACTAACGCAGTAATTTACTAAATTACTAAATATAAATGAATAAGGAGTTTTAATATATGAAAATACCTACACATTTAAAACATAAACCTGTAATTGTTGCAGAAAACTATGCCAATATTGATGGACGTACTGCCTATCATACTGATGCACAGGGTCTTTCACTTGGCTTAGCTCAATGGAATGACCGAGGGAAGGTTGATATTTCTGCCAAGGTATGGCGTCATACAGGTGGTAAATGGTCTCGTCAATCAGAGGAACTTCCTCTTCATCGTGTACTTGATCTCGCTATTTTAGTATGCGAAGCTCAGCTTTATTTTAAGGATGCTTACCGCTATGAAAATTTATATGATGAAAACAACCCAGTACTAAAACGTGTTGGCTTACAGGGTGATGCCATGACAGTGGAAATTTGCACAGAGAACGAACAAATTAATGAGGATATTCAGCTCTTTCAACAAGCATTGGGTGATAATGGTGAGCTTATTGGAGAACGTTTGCGCACATTATCACGTATTTTAAAGGATATGGGCTATTAATGTCATGACTTAAGGAGATAACATAATGAATGAACAACTACTACAAGATGATAAAAAACTTCAAAAATCTTTTTTCAACTTTTTAATTCCTGTTATGCTAGCGAATGTCTTGCAATCATTAGGACAGGTATTTGCGATGTTTATAGTGGGACGAAATTTAGGTGTCGATGCGCTTGCAGCTATTTCTGCATTTTTTCCATTTTTCTTCTTTTTAATGGCATTTGCGATTGGCATTGGCTCAGGAAGTTCCATTTTAGTAGGGCAAACTTACGGAGCTGGCAATCATGAGAAAATGAAGGAGGTTGTCGGGGTGACCCTCGCCTTCACATCAATATTATCAATTATTGTTGCCATTTTCGGAGGCTTTTTCATTGAGTGGATTTTACGCTTTATGCAAACACCCGCAAATATTTTAGAGCCGAGTATTAGCTATGCCCAAATATTATTTTTCACACTTCCAATTATGTTTTGGTATTTTGTGTATACAACCTTTATGCGAGGTGTTGGCGATTCAAAAACACCCTTTTTATTTTTAGTAATCAGTGTAGTTTTAAATATTGCCTTTCTTCCACCATTAGTATTTGGTTGGTTTGGACTGCCTAAATTTGGCTTAAACGGTGCTGCCTATGCCTCTGTTTTATCCAATCTTGTAACGATGCTATTATTACTAGGATACCTGCACAAAACAAAGCATTTGCTGCGTTTAGACAAATCGATTTTAAAGCACTTCAAATTAAAGAAAGATATTTTAGCTTCCTTATTAAAACTAGCAATTCCATCAAGTATTAGCATGGTGGCAATCTCTGTTGCGGAAATTGCCGTTATTGGCTTCGTTAATGTCTATGGCTCAGATGCTACTGCTGCCTATGGTGTAGTCAATCAAGTAGCGAGCTATGCACAAGTACCAGCTATGAGTATAGCGATTGCAACTTCTGTATTTGTTGCACAGGCTCTAGGGGCAAACTCTACAGAAATGATCAAAAAAATCCGACTCTTAGGTGTCCGTATTAACTATATTTTAGGTGGAGCCATTATTTTAATCATGTATTTATTTGCGGAGCCTATCCTATCTTTATTTATAGATTCACATAATACAGTGCTAATTGCTAAGGACTATTTATATATCACATTTTGGAGCTACTTAATTTTTGGACATACACAAACAGTTTCAGCTACGATGAGGGCTACAGGAGTAGTCTTATGGCCAACTATTTTCTTAGTCATTGCCATTTGGGCAGTTGAGGTGCCATTAGCGTTTGTTTTATCACACCATACTTCATTCGAGCTAAATGGTGTTTGGTTAGCCTACCCTGTTACCTTCTGCGTGCATTTTGTGTTACAGTATGCATACTTCAAGCTAGGCTGGCAAAAACGAACTTTAAAAGCAATGCTAAACGATTAATCCAAGTTTTATCTTTAGCTTCATCAAGGAAAATCAAACAAACCAGGACTCCCTATGAGTTTCTGGTTTGTTTTATTCTATATTAACAAATGAATTTCCACACCAAATTTGACAAGGTCTATTCTTCCCAGAACAATTCATCTAAGGTTTTATTTAATGCTTTACATATGGCCAAACATAAATTTAATGTCGGATTATATTTACCTAATTCAATTAAACCAATTGTTTGTCGAGTAACCCCTACTTTTTCAGCCAGCTCTCCCTGTGAAAGATCATGCTCTATTCGAGCCATTTTCAAACGTATGTTTTTCACACTTTTCACCACTTGCTATCTTTCTCTTCTAAAATATGCTGCACGACTTTATCACTTTTCTTTTTAGCAGCTACATACATCAACATTAAAAACCCTGCAAAAAATAGTGCATACATGAACAATGAAATAAAGAATACAAGAAAGAAAAAATAGATGGCTTCTTGAGTGCTATCTGCATAGTTAAATGCACTGTTAATACCTAAAATAATGGCAAAAAACATGCCTATCGCAACACCAAGAATTATATATTTAGTACTTAGTTTAACTTTATGCATACTATTGTGTAGCTCTACTTCATCAGTAAAAATGCCAAGAAAAGCAGATCTTATAAAATAATAAATAGATGTGATTAAAATAATGAGCCACTCTGTTGTTACATTTTGTAAGGACATATCCATTGTCGTAAATTTATATAAGATAGATAGTATACAGGCTATAATAACAATCACATAGATCTCTTTATATATCTTGTTTTGCAGGTTTTTCACACGTTCATCTAAATGTTTCGTATTCCAAATCATATTCATTTCCCTCCTCTATTTTATAACTCTATTATACACAATACCTGTCATTGTGCAATATATACATTTCTTTATGATTATTATAATTAACATTTAAGTTAGTTGTTATTTAAATCATCTAGTTTATGATTTGGTATTCCTGTAGCAAACTTTCAATACCTTACACAATTACTTCAAAAGAAGAAAGCAAAAAAACAGATAACTAATAACAAAGGCACTGAAAAAGTCGATTTGCCACAAAAAATGTGATGCAAATCGACTTCAAATCTAACAAAAGTCAAATTTCTAATATAAAAAAGTGAATTTTTTAGTTTTTCAGTGCCCTCAATTATGTTATATGTCTTTACTACAGCCTCGAGAAAAAATTAAAAGTAGAAATTATTCTACTCATGTTGTTGAAATACTATTATGTCAATGACATCAAGGTGACAAATTAAAAAGTATAGCCCTTTTTCAAAACG
>NZ_JBYTBB010000100.1:0-15422 GCF_058788755.1 Lysinibacillus sp. FW301-JW8 | reverse complement strand
AAAGCACTCAGTCGGAACGGAGATCAACCCCTCGTTTTGAAAAAGGGCTATACTTTTTAATTTGTCACCTTGATGTCTTTGACATAATAGTATTTCAATAACATGAAAGGATGTGCCAATAGCCACATCCTTTTTATATAAAGGCGTTTACATCAATTTAATGTTTTATCGAAATTGATTGTTATATAATAGAGAATGATTACATGTTTTACCAAGGAAGAGGTGAGTATTTGAATGGCATTATTTGGGCTATTTCAAAAGCCAATTGATGAAGGTGTAAAACAGTGCAATGATTCTGAAATACAATTACTGAAAAAACGAATTTTAGAATTGGAACTTGCACAGGAAAGTATTGATGTGAAAAATGCAATATTAGATTTTGTACTAGCACATATGGAATTAATTAATTTTCAAACGGCTTTAAAGGTGCAGGGAGTGTCAACAAGTGTAGGGGATATTTCAGCAATGAGTGAAGAAATGTCGTCAAACACAGAAGAAATATTAGCGGTAGAACAAAATGTCAATGCAAACATTCAAGAAATCAAACTGCATTCTATCCAATTAGTGAAAGAGATGGAGTCATCAATTACAAAAGGTGAAATCGTTCAGGGGTTATTAATCCAGGGAGCTCATTCAACTGAGCAGCTGAAAGATGAAATGAATAAAATGAATAACATAGGTAAAAGTGTAACAGCGATTGCTGATCAAACACAGCTGCTTGCGTTAAATGCCTCGATTGAAGCTGCACGTGCTGGTGAACATGGAAAGGGTTTTAATATTGTAGCAATGGAGGTAGGGAAGTTAGCCAATAGCTCCAAAGGTTCCTTAAAAGAAATGACAACAATCCGATCAGTTATCGATGAGAAATTACATTATACAATAACCAATATTGAACAGGTTGAACACTATTTCACCGATTTCTTAAGCAATATGAAAGACAATATTTCGAATCTTTCTATTACAAGTAAAAGTATTGAAGAGGTAGCGCATGGAGTTCACCAAATAACAGTTGCATCTGAGGAAAATGTAATTGCGATTGATCGTTTGGCTGTCACAACAACAGAATTATCACATACTAGTGATTTCTCTGAGACGATTCAAAATCAAGTCACTGAAATGCTAAAAGCTATTGTACCAACCATTCGCAAACCTTCAGAGCAAACAATCATTAGTCAGTTAGCAGCAAGATTAATGGATCATGCAAGCTTTTTACGAAATACGATTCAAAAGGCAGGACAAAAAGATATTTTAAAAACACATCATCAATGTGCCTTTGGACAATGGTACTATGGACATTTTGAGCAGTATCATTATTTATCAGAGTATCGTCATATAGAGCAACCGCATGAATTCGTACATACTGCTGCCCAAAAATTAGTCAATGAACTGTCAATTAGTAATTTAGAGGAAATGATTCAACACTCACTTAATATATTGGAAGCCTTTATTGCATTAATAGATATACTGTTAAAAGAAAGACATGCGCAACTATAAAAAGGATTGTCATCCCATAAATAAAGAGAGGGATGCAATCCTTTTTTTACTCTGTAGGTATAGTGTTCATAATTCTTTCTTTAACATCCCACTTCACAGTGAACATAACATGCTCCTGTTTAACTCGTTTTTCGTCGTAGCACTCTGTTAAATAGCCTTTAGCTTGCTGAATTTGCTCAGCTATAAACCCAGCTTCCAGTCTAAAGCAACGATGTCCAACTAATAGCAGCTCTGGGTCATTTGTCAACTGGAATATACGCCCATCTTTTGTTTCCTTGATTAATTCAAGGGTGCCCCAACAGGCATCTGCGAAAAATGCGATGAGTTCTTCTTGACTTTTACAAGGAAACTTCCGAGCAAGCTCTTTACCAGCCCAGTAAAGTACATCTTCTTCATGTTTACCAAGAATAGAAGACAAAATATGATCACGGATAATCTCATAGCCAAATGATGAGATTGTAGGATATGGAGGGTTTAACATTGAAATCCTTCTTTCTTAGAATTTTCTTATAATTTAACGCTGATTAAGTAAAGATAGTTTTTTCGAGAAAAAACGATGCATCATGTACTAGATTAGTTCTTTAATGAGGACTATGAAAAACTCCAAGTTACCTTGACGCTCGTAGCTCTTGAGAGTACAATAAACATGTCATAATATTGTACCATGATGAAATACACAGTCAATGAAGTATCATTTACAAAATAATGACTTCTTTTGTTGTGCTATTTTAAGTACTAAGGGGGGTAACAGTCTTGTCGAAAGATCGAGAGTTTTTATGGCGTCGCTTACATTCTCTACTTGGGATCATTCCAGTAGGTCTGTTCTTAACGATGCACCTGTTCATTAACTTTACAGCAACAGGCGGAGCAGAAAGTTACAACGATGCTACCGCAATAATGGAAAAGATTCCATTCCTTATCCTAGTTGAATGGATTGTCATCTATATTCCATTAATGTTCCACGCATTCTATGGTGTTTACATCGCATTCACTGCTTCACCTAATACAGGACGTTTCAGCACATACCGTAACTGGATGTTCTCATTACAACGTTTTACAGGTGTATTCTTAGTGATTTTTATTGCATGGCATATTTTCCAAACTCGTATTCAAAAAGCGCTTGGTACACACGTTGATTACGACATGATGGCGAATATTGTTGCTAATCCAATCATGCTTGGATTCTACATCGTTGGTATTTTATCAGCAACTTTCCACTTATCAAACGGTCTATGGGCATTCCTAGTAAGCTGGGGTATTGTACAATCTCCTCAGTCTCAAAAGATTGCTACTTATGTAACAAACATTCTTTTCGTAATTCTAAGTGTAGTTGGTGTGGCTGCTATTTTAGCTTTCGTTTAATTTAATAGAAGCTACTATAGAGCACATGCAATCATTGCAATTTTTTAAGAGGAGTGAGAAATAATCATGGCGAAAAGCAAAATAATTGTTGTCGGCGGTGGTCTTGCCGGTCTGATGGCAACGATTAAAGCAGCTGAAGTTGGCACTGAAGTTGATTTATTCTCATTAGTTCCTGTAAAACGCTCACACTCTGTATGTGCGCAAGGCGGAATTAATGGTGCGGTAAACACAAAAGGTGAAGGGGATTCTCCTTGGATTCACTTTGATGATACAGTATATGGTGGGGACTTCTTAGCAAACCAACCACCAGTTAAGGGTATGTGTGATGCGGCTCCTGGAATTATTCACTTAATGGACCGTATGGGTGTTATGTTCAACCGTACACCTGAAGGGCTTCTTGATTTCCGTCGTTTTGGCGGTACTTTAATGCACCGTACAGCATTCTCAGGTGCGACAACTGGTCAACAATTACTATATGCACTAGATGAGCAAGTTCGTTCTCACGAGGTGGCTGGTTTAGTTAATAAGTATGAGCACTGGGAATTCCTTGGTGTAATTATTGACGAAGATGGCGTTTGTCGTGGTATTGTTGCACAAGATATGCGTACTGAAGAAATTAAATCATTCCGTGCAGACGCTGTTATAATGGCGACTGGTGGTCCTGGTATTATCTTCGGTAAAACAACAAACTCTGTCATTAATACAGGTTCTGCTGCTTCTATCGTTTACCAGCAAGGTGCTTCTTATGCGAATGGTGAATTCATCCAAATTCACCCTACAGCGATTCCTGGAGATGACAAAAACCGTTTAATGTCAGAATCGGCTCGTGGTGAAGGTGGACGTATTTGGACTTATAAAGACGGTAAGCCTTGGTACTTCTTAGAAGAAAAATACCCAGCTTATGGTAACTTAGTACCACGTGATATTGCAACACGTGAAATTTTCGATGTTTGTGTAAACCAAAAACTTGGTATCAATGGCGAAAACATGGTATACCTAGATCTTTCTCATAAAGATCCACATGAATTGGACGTTAAACTTGGTGGTATCATCGAGATTTACGAAAAATTCGTAGGTGATGACCCACGTAAATTACCTATGAAAATTTTCCCAGCAGTTCACTACTCAATGGGTGGATTATGGGTTGACTACAACCAAATGACTGAAATACCTGGTCTATTTGCAGCAGGTGAATGTGATTATTCTCAACATGGTGCAAACCGTCTTGGTGCGAACTCATTATTATCTGCTATTTATGGCGGTATGGTTGCAGGACCAAACGCAGTAGACTACGTAAAACATCTTAAAAAGCACGCAGAAGACTTACCACAACAAATTTACGATGCTCGTGTTAAAGAAGAACAAGATAAGTGGGATGCTATCATGAAACTGGATGGCACGGAAAACGCTTACTTGCTTCATAAAGAGCTTGGTGAGATGATGACTGCTACGATGACAGTAGTACGTTATAATGACCAACTTGAAGAGACATTGAAAAAATTAGATGAGCTTACTGAGCGTTGGAATAACATCAACATCAATGATACACAAAAATGGAGCAACCAAGGTGGACACTTTACACGTCAGCTTAAAAATATGTTAATTCTTGCGAAAGTAATGACACAAGGTGCATTATTACGTAATGAATCTCGCGGTGCTCACTATAAACCAGATTTCCCGAACCGTGATGATGAAAACTTCTTAAAAACAACAATCGCGAAGTTTGATTCAACTACTGGTAATCCAATCATCACGTATCAAGAAGTCGACGTTTCTTTAATTCCACCACGTAAACGCGACTACTCTGCGAAAGGAGACTAAAAGTTATGCAAATCGCAGCAAATACTGGAAGAATGGTCAAAGTGGAAATTTTACGTCAAGATACTAAAGGCGGCAATAGCTACTGGCAAAAATTCCAAGTGCCTTACCGTCATGGTATGAACGTAATTTCAATTTTAATGGAAATTCAAAAAAATCCTGTTACTGAAAATGGTGAAAATACTTCACCAATAGCATGGGATATGAACTGTTTAGAAGAAGTTTGTGGTGCATGTTCAATGGTTATTAATGGACGCCCACGTCAATCTTGTTCAACGCTTGTTGATCAATTGACTGAGCCTATTAAACTAGAGCCTATGAAAACATTCCCTGTTATTCGTGACTTACAAGTTGACCGTGAACGTATGTTCAACGCACTGAAAAAAGTTAAAGCATGGGTGCCTATCGATGGTACTTATGATTTAGGTGAAGGTCCACGTATGCCAGAAGGTAAACGTCAATGGGCTTATGAATTATCTAAATGTATGACTTGTGGTGTATGTATGGAAGCTTGTCCAAACGTGTCTGAAAAAGCTTCATTCATCGGACCAGCACCATTATCACAAGTACGTTTATTCAACACTCACCCAACTGGTGCAATGATTAAAGACCAACGTTTAAACGCAATTATGGGTGATGGTGGCCTTGCAAACTGTGGTAACTCTCAAAACTGTGTTGCTGCTTGTCCAAAAGGTATTCCTTTAACAACATCTATTGCATCATTAAACCGTGCAACTACAGTGCAAATGTTCCGTAACTTCTTCGGTTCTGACCACTTCGTTGACTAATTGTACAAGCTTTACTCCCGAGTCCCCTGACACTTTGCGTGCAGGGGGCTTTTTTTATTTTAATTTGTTAGCTAAGGGAATTTGTGAATAAAACAAGCAAATAACTGAAATTTCTATGATAATATAATAATCTCCTTTATAATGAATATATATTCATTTATTGATTCGCTAACTTCTTTAACGGGGGGAGGCTAATAATCTTAGGAGGATGGCTACGATGAAAGCAAATTATATTGATGATTTTCAGGAATGGGCAAAGGATTTTTCATTTTATATCGAGGTACGTGTACGGTTTTCTGAAACAGATATGTATGGTCATATGAATAATACAGTCAGCTTTACATATTTTGAACAAGCACGAATTGATTATTTCCGTCACTTAGGGGTACTAATGCCAGCTGCAATTGATGAGAATATTGAGGGAATTCCAATAGTAGCGGATCTACAATGTGACTATATAAGACAGGTTTTCTTTGATGATGTATTAAAAATTTATACAAAGGTTGCGAAGGTAGGAAATTCATCATTGGATATTCATTATTTAGGGAAAAATCAAAGAGGCGAGGTTTGTTTCACGGGTCGAGGTACAGTTGTGCAAATGGACCCACACACTGGGAAAAGTGTACCTTTGTCTGAAGAAGCAAGGAATCATCTGGCAAGCCTCTCCATATTCTAATATAAATCGTTGTTTTATAAGTAATTTTTTTTTGCGGTGAACAACCTTTATTGTTCATTAAGAGTCGATTCTGATACATTTCATATATTGATGTCAGTAATTTTCAAATTTTTAAGGAAACACATGATATTCATGAAAATAGCCGTCACCGCTCCTCACTCCTTAACATAAGTTACAATACGTGCGGGGGAGGAGGGTGTAACTGAAAATGAATGGCTCTCATCATCGTTCTTTATTAACAAATCGAGAACGTGAAATATTTGCGCTTTTATTAGCTGAAAAAACAACGAGGGATATAGCAGAGCAACTTGGTATTAGTGAAAAAACAGTGCGAAATCACATTTCCAATACAATTCAAAAGCTAGGTGTAACGAATCGATCTCAGGCGTTAATTGAGCTGTTACGCTTAGAAGAATTTAAATTAGACTAATGGACACTTGCTATTTCATGAAAAAAACGACAAAATAGAACTATTCAACGTATTTTTAGGAGTGAAATAGTTATATGTCGGATGAAGTAACAAAACACTCACCTGAAACCGTTGCAACGGTTGAAAAGGAATTACGCTATATAGCGGCCATTGTGAAACAAAAGGGAAGAGAGATTGTTTCGCAATATACGATTACGCCGCCACAATTTGTTGCATTACAGTGGTTAGAAGAACTTGGTGATATGACAATTGGCGACTTGTCAAATCGATTATACTTAGCTTTTAGTACAACAACAGATTTAGTGGACCGAATGGAGAAAAATGAATTAGTGAAACGAGTGCGTGACGAAAATGATCGTCGTGTCGTTGTTGTTCATCTTCTCGAGAAAGGCGAACGGATTATTCAAGAGGTTATTGAAAAAAGACAACAGTATTTGCAGGAAAAACTTGTAGGTTTTAATGAGCAAGAAGTCGCACAATTATCAGGCTATCTACAGAGACTACATGTACACATGAAACAGGATTGAGGCGGAAAGTATGAATGCCCCGATAGGCGTTATTGATTCAGGAGTTGGCGGTTTAACCGTAGCAAAGGAAATTATGAAACGTTTGCCAAATGAAACGATTTACTATATTGGCGATACAGCAAGATGTCCATATGGTCCGAGAAGTCGACAGGAAGTACGGAATTTCACTTGGCAAATGGCAAAAGCACTCGAGAAAATGAATATTAAGATGCTTGTTATTGCTTGTAATACAGCGACTGCAGTAGCACTCGAAAGTTTACAAAGAAATATGCCTTTTCCGGTACTAGGCGTTATTAATGCTGGCGCACGTGCAGCTGTAAAGAAAACGAAGCGACATGAAGTCGTTGTGCTTGCAACAGAAGGAACCATTAAAAGCGGGGCGTATGAAGAAGCCCTACTGTCACTCAATACGTCAACACATATTATTCCACTTGCTTGTCCAACATTTGTACCACTTGTTGAAAGTGGAGAATATAAAGGTGGATTTGCAAATAAGTTAATTGCAGAAGGCTTAAAGCCGTTGAAAAATGAACAATTTGACACGGTCATCTTAGGATGTACGCATTATCCAATATTGCAAAAACAGATTGAAGCTGTTGTCGGAGAAGATGTTTTTGTGCTGTCTTCTGCGGAGGAAACAGCAAAGGATGTTCAAGAAATGCTTGCGTATAACGGCACGTTGACTGATTCAACTATAGTGCCTACTCATAAATTTTACGCCACGGGATCTGTACCAATTTTCCGTTCAATTGCAGAAAATTGGCTTGAACAGGGTACTCTCGATATAAAACGTATTACATTAAAATAAAAATCAGCTTAGCGATGGGCTAGGCTGATTTTTGCCGTTTCTGGCATTGTACATAGGGAACCGTACACTTTTTTGAATGTTTAAAGTATGATAAGATGAGTGCGAAAGTTTTTAGGAGGAACGAAAATGATGACAAGATTTGATGGAAGAAATGCAGATGCACTGCGACCAGTAAAAATAGATAGTGAGTATTTATTACACCCAGAAGGATCAGTTTTAATTCAAGTAGGTAATACGAAAGTAATTTGCACAGCAACAATTGAGGATAAGGTTCCAGGATTTTTACGTGGTCAGGGCAAAGGCTGGATCACGGCAGAATATTCGATGCTACCTCGTGCAACAGCGCAGCGTACACCACGTGAGTCATCTCGAGGTAAAGTAAATGGTCGTACCATGGAAATCCAACGATTAATCGGTCGTGCATTGCGTGCTATAGTTGATTTAGAGGCACTTGGTGAGCGAACAGTGTGGATTGATTGTGATGTTATTCAAGCAGACGGAGGAACACGTACAGCTTCTATTACAGGTGCATTTGTTGCAATGACACAGGCAATCGGTAAATTTGGTGCAGAAAAGCCTTTCGAAAAATTTCCCGTAACTGACTATTTAGCAGCAACTAGTGTTGGAATTGTCGAAGAGCAGGGAGCAATTTTAGACTTAAACTATGTAGAAGATGTTGATGCTGCCGTGGATATGAATATTGTAATGACAGGAGCAGGACAATTTGTTGAGCTTCAAGGAACAGGAGAAGAAGCAACATTTTCTCGTGCGCAGCTAAATGAGCTACTAGCACTAGGTGAAAAGGGTATACAAGAGTTAATTGCACTGCAAAAAGAGACACTTGGTGAACTAGCGGATCAAATAGGAGGACAAAAGAAATGAAGCAAGTAGTAATAGCAACGAAAAATAAAGGAAAAGCAAAGGATTTCGAAGCTTTATTTGGTCCACTTGGCTATGAAGTGGTTACCATGTTTGATGTCGCTCCTGAAATGGAGATAGAAGAAACAGGCACTACATTTGAGCAAAATGCGGTTTTAAAGGCAGAGGCATTAGCAAAAGAGCTTGATACAATCGTTATTGCAGATGATAGCGGCTTAGCTGTCGATGCATTAAATGGAGAGCCAGGCGTTTATTCTGCAAGGTATGCCGGTGACCATGATGATGAAGCGAATATAGTTAAACTGCTAGAAAACTTAAAGAATGTTGAAGATGAAAATCGTACAGCACGCTTCTGTTGCTGTATTGCCATTGCAGGTCCAGATTTTAAAACAACTACAGTTTTTGGTACTTGTGAGGGTGTTATTGCCCATGAAAAACGCGGTACAAATGGCTTTGGATATGACCCAATCTTCTATGTACCAAGCTTAGGTCGTATGATGGCTGAGTTA
Source organism: Lysinibacillus sp. FW301-JW8 (assembly GCF_058788755.1). Taxonomy (NCBI): domain Bacteria; kingdom Bacillati; phylum Bacillota; class Bacilli; order Caryophanales; family Bacillaceae; genus Lysinibacillus; species Lysinibacillus sp. FW301-JW8. The sequence goes on along the minus strand of NZ_JBYTBB010000100.1, from coordinate 6,131 downwards.
TCACCAGAAGAAAAGGCTGCCATTTCTCACCGTGGAAATGCAATTCGTCAGTTGAAGGAACAATTGTCAAATCTTATAAAATAAGAGGTGATATCCATGCAAATACTAGTGATGAGCGATACTCACGGTGATAGCGACGTGATTGAAAAGGTTCGAGGCTTTTACCCGAACATTGACATCTTGATTCATTGTGGAGATAGTGAGCTTCCTTTTTCCCATCAGGTATTAGATGGCATGAAAAAAGTACGAGGTAATTGTGATATAGATCCTGCCTTTCCAGATGAAATAGTTATTGATTTTGGCGATATAAAAGTCTTTGCTACCCATGGTCATTTATTTAACGTAAAAAGCTCCATTCTATCATTGTCCTACCGAGCGAAAGAAGTGAACGCACGATTAGTTTGTTTCGGTCATTCTCATATGCTAGGGGCCGAGATGATTGATGATATTTTATTTTTAAATCCAGGAAGCTTATTAAAGCCACGTGGACGCCAAGAGAAGAGCTTTGCCGTTGTGGAGATTAATCAGACAGCTTTTAAAGTTGATTTCTTTACGGACGATCACCAGCTTTTAGACTCTTATACATTTATGCGAAATGAATAACAACAGTTGTAGAAATCCGCTTTATTTACATGGGTAAAAGGCGGATTTTTTATTTGCAAGCGGCTTTATTATTTGTAGGGCTTTCTTAGTGGTAAAATTGACTATGAATTAATTTTAATGATTAAGAAAAAATAAATATAAAAGACAACAAAGGAGAGAGCATGGAAAATATATTTGGATGGAATTTTGATAATAGTTATGTCCAACTTGCTAGCATTTATTATACGGAACTAGCACTTAATCCTGTAAGTGCCCCTAAGTTGGTAAAATTAAATGAAGCGGTTGCTACGTCATTAGGTTTAACGATAGAAACCTTATCCAATGAAGAAGCGGTGGCGATTTTTGCTGGAAACAAGGTTCCGACTGGAGGAAATCCCATTGCACAAGCCTATGCTGGTCATCAATTTGGTCATTTCAATATGCTAGGGGATGGTCGAGCACTGTTGCTTGGAGAGCAAATAACCCCGAATAATGAACGTTTTGATGTCGCGCTAAAAGGCTCAGGAAGAACGCCATTTTCTCGTGGTGGGGATGGTAGGGCAGCACTTGGACCAATGCTGCGTGAATATATAATGAGCGAAGCCATGTTTGCACTCGGTATTCCCACTTCACGAAGCTTGGCTGTTGTAACGACAGGTGAAACAATTCTCCGTGAATCCGAGCTTCCAGGTGCTGTTCTAACTCGTATAGCAAGCAGTCATTTGCGTGTAGGTACCTTCCAATTTGCAGCACAGTGGGGAACAGATGAGGAGCTTAAAATGTTGGCAGATTATACATTAGAGCGACATTTTCCAAATGCTAATCAGTCTAATAATCGTTATCTATACCTACTTCAGGAGGTTATCAGGAAGCAGGCCTCCCTTATTGCAAAATGGCAGTTAGTGGGCTTTATTCATGGTGTTATGAACACGGATAACATGACGATTAGTGGTGAAACGATTGATTATGGCCCCTGTGCATTTATGGATACCTATGACCCGGCGACAGTGTTCAGCTCCATCGATCGACAAGGTCGTTACGCATATGGCAACCAGCCCAATATAGGTGGCTGGAATTTAACTCGCTTGGCTGAAACATTATTACCATTAATTCATGAAAATCAGGAAGAGGCAATAACCCTAGCTCAAGAAATATTGCAAAAGTATCCGCAATTGTATCATGATAACTGGCTAGCAGGTATGCGAGCAAAGCTTGGAATTTTTAATGAAGAAGAGCAGGATGTGCTTCTTATTGAAGAACTGTTAAAGCTGATGCAGCAATATCAAGCAGACTATACAAATACATTTATTGCATTAACCTTTGAAAGATGGGATGAATCCCAGCTATTTAGCTCATCGGCATTTAAAGAATGGCATTGTAAATGGCTTGAGCGATTAACTAGGCAATCGCAAACAAAGGAAATGTCTCAGCAATTAATGCGTAATCATAATCCAGCGATCATTCCACGAAATCATCGAGTGGAAGAAGCATTAGAGGCTGCAGTCGAGAATGGGGACTACACTGTCATGGACAAATTATTAAAGGCCCTTGCGAAGCCGTTTGAGCATTCTAATGAGCAATTACAATATGCAGCATTACCAGCACCATCTACACAGCCATATCGTACTTTTTGTGGCACATAAGAGGAAAGCGAGGGGAGCTCCCTTCGTTTTTTTATTTTGTCAAAAGGTCACTTCATAGAATCCAAGCGCATACCCTATATATGAATAAATGCTAAAGGAGACTATATTAGATGCATAAATATTCAAAGGGTTGGTTTGTTAAAGAGTTGCGTACACATGGAATTCTAGTACATCCACAATTAAAAAATCATCTAGGGCTTTTTAAGGAGTCTGAGCTTCGCAATTTATATTATCGATTTGTTGTAAATGAAACGCTAGAAACGGATCAAAAATAAAATGTTTGAACTACCCTTTTGTAGGAGAGAATTGATTCTACAGAAGGGAGTGATTTGATGTTGAGCAAACCATGGATTTTAACGCAAACATGGCAGGATGTATTATTTTTGCATTGGCCTGTCCCTCCTCATATACTAGAGCAACATATCCCTATAGATTTAAAATTAGATCTCTTTGAACAGAACGCTTGGTTAAGTATAGTGCTTTTTAAAGTAAATGGACAGCGACTACGATTGCTACCTCCATTTCCTGGAACTGATTCCTATGTACAGCTTAATATACGTACCTATGTGACGTATAAGGAGAAGAAAGGAATTTATTTTTTTACCTTAGATGTTTCAAATCACTTTGTTGCACAATTAGCTTCAATGGGCGGTTTAAAACATCGTTATGCAAAAATGGCACTACAGCAAAAGGATAATAGTTATTCATTTACAGGGCATAGTAATAAATTTAAGGAAAGAGCAAGAATTTCCTATAAACCATTACCTAGTGAAATTACTAGCAGCAATTTTGATAAATGGTTAGTAGAACGCTATTGCTCATGGACAAAATCGAATAATTTATTATTACGTATCGATATACATCATCTGCCTTGGCAGCTGCAAAAAGCACAGATCAATATTGAGTGCAATACGCTAGCTCCTTTTATAAATGAAATGCTCCAAAGAACTCAACCAATAGTCCATTATGCAAAGTGCAAGAAGGCAAAAATTTTTCCTCCTGTAATTGAGCAGAAAAACCAGATTTATTAACAAAAATCATTGTCAATAGATCTGGTTTTTGTTCCTAAAAGAGATAACAAAACTGTAGGACAATTGCTTGGGCAATCATATCTGACATAGCAAGTGCTTCAGCCTCGATTTCATCAAAAATATTTACATCTGTTTGATAATCTTTTTGTATCATGGTTATGGCTTCATTTTTCGTTAACGCTAAATGTGTATAGAACATTTTTTGCACACCTTCTATACTTAGGTAAGGATTAATGCTGTGTAAAAATATAGCAATTTCATCTGCATTCCGATACCATTCTTTTTCTTTAGCGTCTGCTGTTTTAGCATCTCCCTTAGCAGCGGCAGTTACTAATTCTGCTGCTATAATAAGATGCTCTTTAATTAATGCAGCATAACGATCGGCAATGGTATCACCATAGAATGGACGTAGACAATTTCCTAAGTCGGTCGCATTACGTAACAATCGTTGTTGCACAAAGGGAAGGTCAGGCAGATTAAAAACAATGCTGATAATTGTCATCCTCGTCCAATTAACGTGCTCCATCCAGAGAAGTCGATTCATTGCCATAAAATCAGATTCAGTTTTACTTATACAGCGCCGACAATCATTTGACGGTTTTAAAAAATGGCGAATGGGTGCCGTATAATGAGTGTATGGAGCGGGATACAGCATACTAAGAGTAAACCCTTGTGAATAAGGATACAATCATTCACTCCTTTTTATTTTTTCTACTACTGTAGAATACTCTTTAAAAGTTCTGAGTATGAAAGAAGGCAAATTCGATTATTCTTCATACATCATTTTCTTTGTCATACCCCCATCGACAGTAAGATTGATGCCTGTTACAAAATTATTTGCAGGGTTTGTTAAATAGAGACAGGCTTGAGCAATATCTTCAGGAACACCTACACGTCCAGATAAATGCTGCGCATGATCCACATGACGAAGCTGCTGATAATCACCGGTTTCAATCCATCCTGGTGAAATACAATTAACGGTAATATGATCTGGACCTAATGACCGTGCTAAAGCATGCGTTAACGCGACAATTCCACCCTTTGTTGCCGCATAAGCCTCTGTTTCAGGCTCAGACATTTCAGCACGAGTAGAGGCCAGAGAAACAATCGCACCACCGTGCTCATGAGACCTCATCACTTTCGCAGCCTCTCTTGCACAGAAAAAGGCACTCGTTAAATTAGTTTGTATCATATCATTCCATTCCTTAAATGTTACGTCAAATGGAGATTTATGTTGAAACTTACCCGCATTATTTATTAAAATATGAATAGTACCAAAATAATCAGAGGTTCTTTGCATTAACTGAATAATATCTTGTTCCTTTGTTACATCGGTGTGAATAAAAAGCGCAGAATACCCTTGCTCTAGCAAATCGCTCTCTACTTGCTGACCTAACTCTCTGTTCACATCAGCAATGACAACATGAGCACCCTGTCTCGCATACGCAAGCACAATGCCTTTACCAATGCCTTGTGCACCACCCGTGACAATAACTACTGATTCTTTAAACATAATCATACCTCCCGTTTTTGCTACTCATCATTTTAGCAAAAAATTGGTCATAACTAGAAAAAAGAACAGACAAAGATAGTATAATGTCACTATTGAATTCATATAATAAACTTTATGAGGCAAACCTTGCCTTCAAAGTAAAATTAATGTTGACATTTCCCTCTAAAGTACATATAATAAATATTGTCCTTCATATTGCAATATATAGAAACGACATCATGTCTCAGTAGCTCAGCTGGATAGAGCAACGGCCTTCTAAGCCGTCGGTCGGGGGTTCGAATCCCTCCTGGGACGTCCAATACAAATTAAAGGTTGATTTTTACCGAAATGAAAAGCGCTTGAAACCTTATGAATACTGGGTTTTGAGCGTTTTTGTTTTTGTAGATATTTTGAAAATCGAATAGAATACCATATTAGTTTTAAATTAGGTAAACAAAATGTAAACATGGTGAACAAAGAAAATTAAGATGAATAAACGTAAGCCCGAAATACAAAAATAAGCGCACTTTCTCGGTACGCATGACGAATGGCCAGCTATCTGAGTTTTTTTCAGATAGCTGGCTATTTTGAACATGTGGCTTGGATATTTTTCGACCAAGGCATGTAATCTTGTAAGATCTCTGGCTGTTGTTGAATCGGTAAATTTGGTAGCTCCGTTAATAGCTTTACAAGGTACTGATAGAAATCAATGCCGTTTGTTTTGGCTGTTTCAGCTAAACTTAAACAGATCGTATTCACTTTAGCACCGGCTTCACTAACAGAAAAAAGCCAGTTCTTGCGACCAATTACATTTGGGCGAATCGCATTTTCAGCTGGATTATTATCTATCTCAATTCGACCATCGAACAGAAAAGCTTTTAATCGATGTACACGATTTAATGTGTATTCGGCAGCTTTAGCTAAGGCATTTTTTCCGAAGAAAGGTGATTCATCCACCCATTTTATTCCTGGACGAAGAATCGAGGAATTACACGCCTATTTCAATACACAATCCACTCTGTGCGCTAAAGCCTGTCGCGATTGTCATGGATTTGGCAAAGGCATATCATACGTTTGCGAAAAAGATGTATCCTGCAGCGATTCGTATTGCGGATCGTTATCATGTCAATATCGTTACATAACTGAAGCGCTTCAAGCCGTACGAAAATCCGTTCAAAAGCAGCTAGCACCGTATGCTAAAAAGGACCTTAAGCAACACTTCCGAATTCTTGGTAAACGACGTGATCAATTGAAGAATGATGAAAAAAATAGCCTACACCGACTGCTTCAATACGCTGAAATCCTCCATCAAGTCTACAGTTGGAAAGAAGCCTTTATCGAATGGTACGACTGTAGCTCCACGTATGAACTGGCGAAAAAAGG
>NZ_JBYTBB010000099.1:0-15450 GCF_058788755.1 Lysinibacillus sp. FW301-JW8 | reverse complement strand
GAAGCGTCAGCGGCAAAGCGAGTAGCCTGGAACGGAAATCACCTTCATTTTGACTAAATATTCACAAAGAGTCCCTTAACTATTTCATTTTTCAACACTATGAAAAAAGCAAACGGTATAATCGTTTGCTTTTTTTATCAATAAATCTTAATGTTGGAAATTTTAAATGCCCCATAATCATCTACGATAATGGTATAAGTTTTATAGCGATCATAGTACTCATAGTTTCCCTGAGCATCATAAAAGTCAAATGTTTCATTCATATCAATATAATATTTGCCATTTGAAGATTTTACATCTAAAACTTCATTGTTTGTAAAATAAAAATAATGTCCCTTGTTTGCTATGTCATTGACATAATTCTCAAGCTCTTTGTAAGCGCTACTGCCTTGAGCTAACATATCCGCTATCCAGTAAAAATCACCGTCATTTAGCGCCATTTCGTAGTACATTCTGAAGGACTGTATAAATTGGCCTGCTAAAAGAGCTTCTGTATTCTTATCAGCTTCCATAGGGGACTGTTGGCTATACCCTTTATTGGCTATAGAACGGATCTCATTAGCAGAAAGTGGTTTGGTAATCCAGCTATCAAACTGTTCTAACATGCTATAGAGAGGGATAGAGAATGCAAAATTCGTGCTGGTATCAGTCGTATACAGAAGTGAATTAATACCAATGACATTACCTGTCGTCACATCTACTAAAGGACCTCCGCTACTACCTTTATCAATTTGAGCATCGACCTGATAAATTTGTTTATAAATAAAGTTTTCAAGCTCCATATCGCGTTTATTCCCCGTAATGTAACCGATAGAAGCTGAATTTTCAAATCCCTGAGGACTACCAAAGGCGATAACCTCTAAGCCAACAGGAGATTCATTTTTTTCGATTTCAAGAGGTGGAACATTCTGATAGCTTGGGATATGTAATAATGCAATGTCATATCTATCCGATATACCTATAACAGTTCCAGGAGACTCCTGCCCCTTTGAATTACGAATTTTCACTTCAACCTCGCCCTGAACAACATGTGCGTTTGTAATAACATATCCGCCATTTTTATATAAAAAGCCTGAACCCTGCCCATTTGCTGTAAGTACAGTAAAGACCTTTTGTTGCACCTCTTTTATAAGCGTCACACGATCTACCTGCTGCACATAATTCTTTTGTTTCTTTGAAAGCTCCTCTGAGGATACTTGGAGGGCATTCAATTTTTCCTTATCATTAATTTCCTGATAGGAATTCTCTTTTTGTTTTGAACTTGTGAAATAATCCCAATAGGCATAGCCAAGCCCGCCAATTGATAAAAAGCATATGGATAAAACGATAATAGCCCAAATGGGAATACCCTTCTTAGCGACCGCTGAATGATGCAGATTTTCACCACATTCGGCGCAAAATTTACTATTTGTCAGATTTTTATGCTGACATTTTGGACATTTCATCCTACCACACTCCTGTGAAATATTTACTATTTTTATCGACAAGTCAATTAGTTTCTATAGATATTATTGACATATATTTCTCGTTAGGATGATTATTGGGAGCAATGCTAGTTCATTTCATAAAAAAGAGAAGTATCAAAAATACCTATTGACCTTAACGCTGCGTAAAGGTTTACAGTAACATTAAATGGAGGTGAGAAAATGGAATATACAATTCAAGAGCTTGCGCAAATGTCAGGAGTGAGTACTAGAACGCTTCGTTATTATGATGAAATTGGGCTATTGAAGCCAGGGCGAACCAATGATGCTGGCTATCGATTTTATGGGCAGTTTGAGGTTGATATGCTACAGCAGATTTTATTTTATAGAGCATTGGATATGAAACTGGCTACAATCCAACAAATTATTCAAGCATCTGATTTTCAACCTAGAGAGGCACTTGAAACGCATCGTGCTGCTTTACTTAAACGTAAGGAGCAGCTTGAAAGAATATTACAAACAGTGGAAAGAACTATACAATCTATTGAGGAGGAACGACCAATGGCAAATGAGGAGAAATTTAATGGATTTAAAGAGAAGTTAATCGAAGAGAATGAAAAGCAATATGGACAAGAAATTCGTGCAAAATATGGTGATGATCAAGTGGACGCTTCAAATGCTAAGCTAATGAATATGACAGAGGAACAATATCAGGCAATGCAGCAACTTGAACAGCAGCTATTTGATCGTTTAAAAGAAGCGATGGAAATTGGAGATACAAACAATGATGTGGCAATGGAGGTAGCGGAGCTTCATAAGCGTTGGTTGTGCTTTACGTGGTCACAATATTCCAAAGAGGCTCATGCGGGAATTGCTCAAATGTATATGGCGGATGAACGCTTTACAGCTTATTATGATGAACGCATTGCTAAAGGAGCAGCACAATTTTTACATGATGCTATCATTCATTATACAAAAAAATAAGTTGAAACCTCCTCATGCTTGCATGTTTTAGAAATAGTAATTTAGGAAAAAATGAGGGTATGAGGAGGAGATTTTTTTGAACCCACAAGTAATGGAAAAATTAAAAAAGCAATTAGAGCAGGAATTACAGGAGATAGAAAAGCAGCTTGAGGAATCGGAGCGACCACAGGCGACAGAGCTATCTAATTATGATAATCATCCAGCTGACAATGCGAGTGATTTAACGGATCAGTTAACGGAAATGGCAATTGATGAGCATCGAGGTGACAATGCTGAGGAAATAAAGCGGGCACTTCAAGCGATGGAGGAAGGATCATATGGTAAATGTGCTGTATGTGGAGAAGAGATTCCTATTGGTCGCTTAGAAGCAATGCCGAAAGCATTAACATGTGTTGAACATGCAGAACAAAAAGCTGACGAGTTAAGACCAGTAGAAGAAGACGTGTTGTCTGCTAATTCAAAATCGGATGATTTCCTAGAGCTTGAGGAATTTGGCTCTTCTGATACCCCACAAGATAAAAGTTTGTAAGCATTTCAACTCCAAAGCAGTATAATAGCTGTATGGGGTGAGAATATGGACATAATTGATTTACACTGTGATGCATTATGGAAATTAACAACGTTAGAAGATGTCAAATTTGAAGATGATGCACAATTGGCTACCAATCGAGGAAGATTACAATTAGGGCAAGTAAAGGCACAGGTATTTGCTATTTTCATCAATCCTAAAGTTCCACAAAGCCAGCAATTTTTAGAAGTAGTGCGCCAAATTGAAGCCTTTCATACACATGTATTACAAACGGAGGGCATGGTACACATTACTGATTGGTCACAATTAGATACTTTAGCTCCACATGAAATTGGAGCTATTCTAAGCTTAGAGGGCTGTGGTTCAATTGGTGAGGATTTAGCAAAGCTTTCTGTAGTATTAGATGCAGGCGTAAAGCTTGTTGGACTCACATGGAATGAAGAAAATGCCGTAGCCCATGGTGCTGAACAAGATGCAACCCTTGGTTTAAAGCAATTTGGAAAAGAAGTTGTTAACTTACTAAATGAGCGGGATATTATTATTGATGTCTCTCATTTAAATGAACAGAGCTTCTGGGATGTGCTACCATTGGCGAAGCATATCATCGCTAGTCATAGTAATGCACGTGCTCTTTGTGACCATCCACGAAATTTAACGGATGCACAAGTAAAGGCACTAGTAGAGCATGGTGGACATATTCATCTGGTCTACTTTCCTACATTCATCGGTAAAAATGCTACAATGGATGATTTAGTAGCGCATGTCAAACATCTAGCCAATATAGTGGGAATAGAACATCTTGGACTAGGTTCTGACTTTGATGGGATAGATGCTACTATAAATGGATTAGCACACGCTGGAGAGGCACAAAATCTACTAGAGGCTTTAGGTGAACATTTTTCAATCGAGGAAGTTCGTGGTATTGCAAGTCAGAACTTTCGACGCTATGTAAAAAATGCAGCTACCCGTTAAGGTGCTGCATTTTCTTTTTTCAGAAGTTAATACTATTAAATGAAATAATGAATTAATAAACCGATTCCTAAGAGGAAGCCGAAGAATGTATTGGTTTGCGCTGTGAATTTCATGGCAGGCATTACTTCTTTAGCTTCTTTTTTATCGCGGAAAATTTGAATCGCACGAAGCGGTTTTGGCACACTTAAGAAAATGATTAAAGCCCAAAATGTAATACCGTCAATGGCTACTAGAGCGATTACCCATAGGTACGAGATAATAAAAAAGCCAGATAGTACAGAAATAGCACGATCACGACCTACTAAAATGGCAAGTGTTTTTCGTCCACCCTCTGTATCGCCTACGATATCACGGATATTGTTGGATAGCATGATAGCACCTACTAAAATCATACTTGGTACCGATAGTAAAACAGCATCAAGTGTAACTGTAAGCGTTTGAATATAAAAGGCGATTAAGACAATCCCCATCCCCATTACAGCACCAGATACAATTTCTCCAAAAGGTGAATAGGCAATAGGATAAGGACCCCCTGTATATAAAAATCCAATAAGCATACAAACGAGGCCAACAGCAGCTAGCCACCAAGAGGTAGAGGCACATATGTAAATGCCAAGTAGCATTGCGATTGCATAAAAGCTTAATGCAATGATCATAATTGTTTTTGGCTGAACACCATGACGAACAATGGTTCCACCAATACCGACAGAGTGCTCGTTATCTAATCCCAGCTTGTAATCGTAATATTCATTGAACATATTCGTTGCTGCTTGTATAAGCATACTTGCAATGAGCATAGCAAAAAATAGTCCAAAATCAATTGTTTGTTTTTCAATTGCTAGAGCAATTGCTGTCCCTAAAAATACTGGAACGAATGAAGCGGTTAAAGTGTGTGGGCGTGTTAAATGCCACCAAACTTTAAAACCCCTATCAGCTTCAATGACTTTGGTCATAAGGTCTTTCTCTCCTTCAAATGTTGTCGACTCTTCTTATTTTAAACGAAGATTGAGAAAATGGGTAGGTTCACAGCTTATTACATACAGTTCCATTGAAAAAAGTGATACAATAGAACATGCATTTATGAGCTGGAGATAATTTATGTATTTTATAGCAATCGTACGAAAAAAAGATTGTCTTACATATGTACGACGATTTTTTGAACGAATCAAGTAAAGGCTAGGTAGACGTCATGAATGTTTTTGTGTGCAAAAAAAGAGGGTTAGAAGAAATGATGGACTCTGTCCCCCACTGCAAAACCTAAGCACAATCAAACATTACACACATTGTCTCTGATAAAAGATAGAGAAACAGTTACAATGCCAAATATGATTGTTGATGTACATTGCAACAACGGAGGTAATTTTCATGCAACAGAAGTGGTACCAAGCCACAGAAGTAGAAGTGGACTCTTTGGGCCAAAGCCTTCATTTTTATATGGAAACAATTGAGGTTAGTCGCTTATCTGCGCTAGCATTTTATGCAGCGGGCGAGGGGAATTATAAAGGTGAACGATTTTATTGGCAAAATAGAGAAAAAACAATGACATTAGTAGGGCTAGGACATGCCTATACAATTCAGAATAACGCCAAAAATGATCGCTATGATGCCGTAGAGGCAGAATGGAAAAGCTTAACGAAGAATTGTATAAAGGGGCAGAGCGAGCTACAGCCAATTTTGTTTGGTGGTTTTACATTTGATCCACAAAATAATGTAGATGGAGAATGGACCAACTTTCCAGAGGCTTTTTTTGCACTTGCCACATATCAACTTGTTATTCGAGATGACAAAGCCTATGTCAGCATTCATCTCATTTCAAAAGAACAGCAGGCAGAGGATCAATTTGAAGCGTTACGTAAAGAGAGAGATCACTTAATTCATGCTGCTCAAGTAAAAGAAGTGAAAACGTATTCAAAGCCTGAAATAACAAGTTATTATGAGCCCTATAAGGATCCGTATCTTGCATCCATTGACCAAGTGACAGCACTGATTAAGCAAAAAAAGGCAGATAAAGTTGTGATCGCGCGTTCCCTTGCATTGCAATTCAAAGAGCATGTTTCTTCACCTCAAGTACTGTCACAGATTATTCATGAACAGCCTGAGAGCTATTTATTTGGTTTAGAGCGTCAAGATTTATTGTTTTTTGGTGCGTCACCTGAACGATTAGTAAAGGTAGAGAATGGACGTGCCTTTTCATCTTGTATTGCTGGCTCCATCAAACGTGGAAAGACAGCAGAAGAAGATGAAGCCTATGGTCAAAGCCTATTGAATGACCCGAAAAATGGTGGCGAGCATCAATATGTGGTCGACATGATTGCGGACACATTCCGTAAAAATTGTGTCGATATGAGGATACCTGACAGTCCTCGCCTCCTAAAAATCAGAGATATACAACATCTTTATACTCCTGTTGAAGGTCAGTTAAATAGTGAAGCTACGATTTTACAGCTGACAAAGTCCTTGCATCCTACCCCTGCTCTGGGCGGTGTTCCAAGAACAGAGGCGATGGCAGCGATCCGTAAGTATGAGCCTATGAATCGAGGTCTTTATGCTGCACCAATTGGTTGGGTAGATGCGGAAGGCAACGGAGAATTTGCAGTAGCCATACGTTCGGCTGCTTTACTGAAAGATAAAGCTTACTTATACGCTGGTGGCGGAATAGTTGCAGATTCAGAGCCACAATCTGAATATGAGGAAACATTAGTGAAATTCCGCCCGATGCTACGTGCGTTAGGAGGACATTTAAATGAATGAAAGGGAGACTTTAACAGATTACGTTTATCATATGGTGGCAGCGCTTGCGCAAGCTGGTGTAGAAAATGTTGTAGTTAGTCCAGGTTCTCGCTCTACGCCTTTAGCTTATGCCTTTGCTTCTACGAAACAGCTTCATTTGTATCGCCAGGTTGATGAACGATCTGCTGCCTTTTTTGCATTGGGAATCGCAAAGGCTACAGCAAAACCTGTAGTACTATTATGTACATCTGGAACAGCTGCGGCAAACTATTTTCCTGCCATAGTGGAAGCAAGTTATGCTCGTGTACCTATAATTATTATTACAGCGGATCGTCCACATGAATTACGAGAGGTGGGAGCACCGCAAGCGATAAATCAGCCAAATTTATATGGTTCACATGTAAAATGGAGTGTAGATTTCCCATTAGCAGACAATGCTGCACCAACACTGCCGTTTATCGAGCGCCATATCGCACGAGCAGTAGCCATTGCGACAAGTGCACCATTTGGACCAGTGCATATTAATGTACCATTCCGGGAGCCATTATTAATTGATTTCCGAGATGAGTTACCAGAAACAACATTTAAACAAAGTAGGATGGCTCAGTTAATGCCTTCTGAGGTGGCTCAGCAAGAATTATCTTCCATTTTACGAGCATCAGAACGAGGCTTTGTGATTATTGGGGAACTGTCACTTGGTACTGACTTAACAATTATGTGGAATTTTGTTCGCCAGTTAAAATGGCCAGTTATAGTCGAGAGTTTATCAAACATGCGTACATCAGTACCAGAGGATTGTTTACCTTATATCATCACAACTTATGATGCTATTATGAAGAGTGATGAGTTTAAGGCGCTTGTTAAGCCGGATACAGTGCTTCGCTTCGGTGCACAGCCCGTTTCTAAATTCATCATGCAATTTATTACAAACTCACAGCCAACTGCTTATATTGTAGTCGATGAAGATCCGATGTTCCGAGACGCTACTAGTGTCTCTACTCATTTTATTCATGCGGAGATTGGAGAATGGCTGACGAATTTAGAAATCTCTGATACTGCACTAGAGACACAATATTTAGCTGAATGGCAGGATGCGAATGATATAGCGCTTGAATACATTGAACACTATTCCGAGGCTGCTATAGATGAGGGAGCAATGGTAAGTCGATTATTAAGGTTTATTCCAAATGGCAGTGATATTTTTGTGAGCAGCAGCATGCCCGTGCGTGATATTGATACGTTTTTAATGGCAACACCGAAAGATCTTCGTATCATTGCAAATCGTGGAACGAATGGTATTGATGGTGTCGTATCAACAGCAATGGGATTTAGTCAGAGGAATAACCGTGAAACCTATTTACTAATTGGCGATTTAGCCTTTTTACATGATATCAATGGTCTTATTGCATCAAGGTATCAACAATGTAACCTAACAATCATTGTTATGAACAATGATGGTGGCGGTATTTTCTCTTATTTACCACAATCCACTGTGGGAGCACATTATGAAGATTTATTTGGTACACCCACTGCCCTTGAATTTAATGATGTTGCTCAGATGTATGACATGGACTACATCCGTGTAGAAGATATTTCGGAGCTTTCCGAGAAGTTTTCAATTGTAAAAACGCGTCCATTGCGCTTGCTTGAAATTTTCACAGATAGAGAAGAAAATGTTTATGCACATCGGGCACTATGGAATCGCATTAATGCGGGGTTAAAAGCATGGCAAAGCTAATGATTCGAGGACTTGAAACACATGTAGAAATTTGGAACGAGAGAGCACAGCAAACGCTCGTTGCCCTACATGGTTTTACAGGTAGTACGACTTCATGGCGAAATTTAGCGAAAGCTCTGCCACATATACGATTGATTGCGATTGATTGCATTGGGCATGGTCAAACAGCAGTACCTAAGGAAATCAGTCGTTTCTCCATGGATGAACAAATCCAAGATTTAGAAGAAGTAATTAGCCAGCTGCAGCTAGAGAGATTTACGCTGATAGGCTATTCAATGGGGGGAAGAATTGCATTATCGTATGCAATCGCCTACCCTGAGCGAATCAAAAGGCTTATTTTAGAAAGTGCTTCTCCTGGTTTACGAACTTCACAGGAGCGTTCTGAGCGTTGTGCGAGAGATAACGCTCTAGCTGAAAAAATTATGAATAATGGATTACAATCATTTGTGAATACATGGGAGAACATCCCTTTGTTTGAATCCCAAAAATCTTTACCAGACAATGTAAGACGAACGATTAGGACAGAAAGGCTTTCTCAGAAGGTGGAGGGCCTAGCGGGAAGCTTACAAGGTATAGGAACGGGTAATCAGCCATCAAATTGGATGTCATTAGCAGAGCTTGAATTTCCTGTTCTTTTAGTAACGGGCGCACTAGATGAGAAGTTTTGTAAAATTGCACTAGAAATGAAAGCGTTATTAAAAAATGTTAAGCATACGACAGTAAATAACGCTGGACATGCAATTCATGTGGAAAATCCCGCTGAGTTTGCTACAATAATAGAGGAGTATTTAACGTAATCAATTTACGTTGGTGCCTAGACAATGAACGAGGATTATATATGATTAGGAGGCAATTCAATGACACGTCAATGGACTACTTTACATACTTATGAAGACATCAAGTATGAATTTTATAACGGTATAGCAAAAATCACGATTAACCGTCCAGAAGTACGCAATGCATTCCGACCAAAAACGGTAATGGAAATGATTGATGCTTTTTCACGTGCACGTGATGACAAAAATGTTGGAGTTATCATTTTAACTGGTGAAGGTGAACATGCTTTCTGCTCAGGTGGAGATCAAAAGGTTCGCGGTCATGGCGGCTATGTTGGAGAAGATGAGATCCCACGTCTAAACGTTCTGGACTTACAACGTTTAATCCGTGTAATTCCAAAACCTGTAGTAGCGATGGTTGCAGGCTATGCAATCGGTGGGGGACATGTATTACATGTGGTATGTGACCTAACAATTGCGGCTGACAATGCTCGTTTTGGACAAACTGGACCAAAAGTTGGTTCATTTGATGCTGGTTATGGCTCAGGCTATCTTGCACGTATTATTGGTCATAAGAAGGCACGAGAAATTTGGTATTTATGCCGTCAATATGATGCACAGCAAGCACTTGATATGGGATTAGTGAACACTGTTGTTCCTTATGAGCAATTAGAGGACGAGACTGTACAATGGTGTGAAGAAATGCTACAAATGTCACCGACTGCTCTACGCTTCTTAAAAGCAGCAATGAATGCAGATACAGATGGTTTAGCAGGTCTTCAACAAATGGCTGGCGATGCTACACTTCTTTATTACACAACGGATGAAGCAAAAGAAGGCCGTGACGCATTTAAAGAGAAACGCCAACCAGACTTCGGTCAATTCCCAAGATTCCCTTGATTAATTGAAGGTTTGAAAAGCTCGTATCTGATTAGAGATACGAGCTTTTTCTATGTAGAACGGATGGAGTGGCGGATAGACTCATCTAAATGATGGATAGAATGGACGAAGTGGTGGATTGGTTGCCCTAATTGAGGGGTTGGCGGCCAAAATTGATGGATAGAATGAATAAACTCGTTCAAATAGACGGATGATACTAGAAAGCGGTAAGATAAAGAGTGATAGGAGGGTCAACAAGATGTATCCAAATTGGATTTTACAGCGAGCATATTTAACACCATTACGAAATGCTTTAACATATAAAGAACAAACATGGACATTTCAACAATTAAATGAATTATCTATTCAACGTGCTAGTCAACTTACAGCCCTTGGCATCAAGCAAGGAGACCGTATTGCAATAATGGGACCAAGTAAGCCGGAACTTGTCACTATGATCTATGCGTGTATGCATTTACAGTGTGAAATGGTTATGCTAAATCGTAGATTATCTCAGGCTGAAATAGCTTATCAGCTAGAGGATTCCGAGGCAATGGTTGTTTTAATTGCAGACGAAGATATTGAAAAATTACCATCGCATGCATCTCACCTACTGTTTTCTGCCATCGAAAAAAGTATAGAAGCCTCTATCGAGATTACAAAGGAATGGTCTTTACAACAAACAACATCTATTATGTATACATCTGGTACGACAGGTTTTCCAAAGGGTGTTCGTCAAACAGTTGGTAATCATCAAGCTAGTGCAACATCCTCTGTCCTTAATATAGGTTTACAAGCTGACGATACTTGGCTATGTGCTGTACCGTTATTCCATATTAGTGGTTTTTCTATTTTAGTGCGCTCACTTTTGTATGGCAATAAAGTTCATTTATATGATTATTTTGATGTAGAGGCTATTTCACAAAATATTATAGATGGCAATGTCACACATATGTCAGTGGTCGCTGTAACCTTGGAAAGAATTTTACATACACTTGAGCAGCGAAATGCTCAAGCCTCACCACATTTTAAGCTGATGTTAGCAGGCGGTGGACCAGTACCAGTTGATTATTTAAAGAGAGCCAAAGCGTTACATTTAGCAGTAGCTCAAACGTATGGCATGACAGAAACCTCGTCACAGACAGCCACATTAGCAAGCGAGGATGCGATGTCTAAAATTGGTTCAGCAGGAAAGCCTTTATTTTTTAATCAAATTCGTATTTCTGAGCCGAATATCAATGGTGAAGGTGAAATTTGCATACGTGGACCACATGTTACCCCAGGCTATATTGGCCGTTTTGCACAAAAAAGTGCAACCATTGATGATTGGCTGTATACAGGAGATATTGGCTATTTGGATGATGAGGGCTATTTATTTGTGATTGATCGTCGAGCAGATTTAATAATTTCTGGTGGTGAAAATATTTATCCTGCTGAAATCGAAAACGTACTACTTACACATCCCGCGGTTAAGGAAGCGGGCGTCTGCGGCATTGAGGATGGGGAGTGGGGACAGGTTCCAATTGCCTTTGTTGTTTTAAAAGATCAAATACAGATAAACGATTTATTATCATTTTGTCAAAAATCCCTTGCTAGATATAAAATACCAAAAAAAATTATCATTACTGATGAACTTCCTCGCAATGGTGCGAATAAGCTACTACGCAGAAAATTAAAGCAATAACATAAAAAAGAAGCCTTCAAAAGTGAGGGCACTGAAAAAGTCGATTTGCCACAAAAATTGTGATGCAAATCGACTTTTTTAGTTTTCAAATCTAACAAAAGACAAATTTCTAATATTAAAAAGTGAAGTTTTTAGTTTCTTCGATTTGTGGTAAAAATCTTTTTTATTTATATGCTTTTAGAATTAAATTAATCATTTATTAACATAATAAGGAATGTTAGGCATAAACTATTTAGTAAAGGAGAATGGCTCATATGAGAAAATATATATATAATGCTGTCATTATATTATTTGTTCTACAAATGAGTCATGTGCAAGTATTCGCAAACTATGAACATAAAAATATGGCAACAGCTAATTCAATACAAACACTACAAAATCTCATTCAATACGAAGTCATGCAGTTATCTACTAATTTTGATATTCGATATAGTGGTGATACATCAAACATTAAAGATGAACTATCTGATCTTATCAAACAGACAATTCAAGATCCATATATATATGCCAATATTTCTAGTTTTAAATGGAAGTATGATGGCTATGCCAATAATATAGTCATTAGCTTTGAGTTTACGTATCATATTACACCCGCAGAAGAAGCATTTGTTGAACAGACTTTGAAAAATATTATTGCGCCAATGTATGGATTAACTGAATTGCAGAAGTTACAGGCTGCACATGATTTTATTGTTTTATCTGCCGAGTATTCAAAGGAAACGAACGGAAGTCAATATTCTCCTTATACATTATTAACGGAAAATAAGGGAGTATGTCAGGCCTATGCACTAGTGCTTTATCGAATGTTAGAGATGCTGGGTTTTGAGGTGCAATATGTACCAGGTAAAGTAGGGGAACAGCTACATGCTTGGGTCTTAGTGAAGCTAGACAATGACTGGTATCATATTGATGTGACATGGGATGATCCATTGCCTGATCGCAAAGGGGAGGTACGTTATCAATATTTTTTAGTTTCTGACCGACAGCTAGCACAGGATCACTCATGGGATTATGCTAGTTTTCCAGCAGCAAAAAGTGAAGCTTATGTTGATTTGCAACGCACCAGTAAGGTGGAGGAACTGCCAAGACAAATACTAAATAATGATTTTTCTTCTAATAAAGGAAAGGTTGTAATCGATAATAATCAAAATCATTTAAAGAGCTTGATAGTAAGGCCGGCGCAATTAAAAATGCCCCATAAAAATAAGGAAACAGATCAGTTACTTCAAGCCAAATGGCAATCCATTTTTTTAGAAGCAATCTCTGTGCAGATGAAGGATTGGCAAAAGAAAAACTATGAAGCTGTTAACACGGAGAGCTGGCTAACAAGTATTTATAGAACAGAAAAACGAATGCCGCAAGAAAAATACGTCATACTAAAGGAGGTGTCCCATCTGATTTTAGGGGCACCTCCTTACTCATTTATTTTTCTGTACTTAAAGCTGTTTCTAATGTTTTGATATTTTTATTCATCAGTGTAAAGTAAGTTTCTTTATTTTTAACATCATCTGCTGTTAAAACACTTAGATTATGCAAAACAAGGGATTCTGCTCCCACTTCTTTTTGGATAACCTCGGCTAATTTAGAGGAAACGTTTTGCTCAAATAAAATGTAATGAATGTGTAGGTCATTTGCTTTATCGACAATCGCTGTAAGCTCTTTTTGAGATGGTTCATTTTGTGAATTCAAACCGGCAATCGGCATTTGGGTTAAGCCGTACTGACCTGCAATATAGCCAAAGGCAGCGTGGGAGACGAAGAAAGTCTTTTCAGGGGCCTTATCCGCCATCGCTTTAAAGGATTGATCTAATTCCTGCAGCTCCTTCACTAGTGCTTCATAATTAGCTGTAAATGTAGCTTTTTGTTCTGGCATTTTTTCACTTAAAGTATCCTTAATTGAGAGTGCTAAATCCTGACTGATAGTAGGAGATAGCCAAACATGAGGATCTATACTTCCGTGATCATGATCGTCATGTCCATGTTCATCCTCGGAATGACTATGCTCTTCTTCTGTTGCTGCATCATGTTCATGTTCGTCTTCGTCATCAGCATGTGTGTGGCCAGTGCTTATCGCTAATTCTTCATCTGAAATATGATCGGCTGTTGCAATCATAGTTACATCTTCTTTAGCGAGCGTTTTTTTAGCATTTTCAACAAAGCCTTCTAATCCTAAACCAATATAGAAAAATATATCAGCGTCTGCAAGCTTCATCATATCTTTTTGAGTTGGCTCAAATGTGTGCTCATTGGCACCAGCCGGATAGATAGAAGACACCTCAACAAAATCGCCGCCAATTCGTTCAGTAAAATAACTTAAAGGATAAACCGTTGTAAAAATAGTCATTTTCTCTTTATTCTCTGATTGTTTGGGGGATGTAGTTGATGATTTATCCCCGCAGGCAGCGGTGAATAAAGAAAGAACTGTAACTAAAAACAAGAAAAATGCTTTTTTCATATTATTATATACCTCTTTCAAATAGTAATCATTACGATTTGTTTTTTAGAACAGTTACTATCATAACGCACATCTGAATAAAGTACAAGAAAAAATGACCCTCGAAAATTAATTTTTTTTCGAAGGCCATTTTTCAGGTACTGGATCAAAGCCTCCAGGATGTAATGGATGGCATTTTAATACACGTGTAATTGTTAAAAAAAATCCTTTGATGGCACCATGTTTTTGAAAGGCTTCAAGCCCATATGAGGAGCATGTGGGGTAAAAGCGGCAGGATGGCGGCGTCATTGGTGAAATGAATTTTCTATAAAACTTTATGAGCCATATAAAGGGATATTTCATTGCTGCTGATCCTTTTGTTGCACATTGACTTGCTCAGGCTTAGCATCAATTGTTTGTGTTAAAAAGCTGCCTTTTTTCTTCAAAAGAACGATGACTGAAACGCCAAACATTAGCATCATCATTGCAATCATAATAATTATTGGTAAGGGTACCCCCATAATGTTCACTCCAAATTCTATTTGATAATGTTAGTATAAAAGAATTGTATTGAAAATTGTACTAATTGAATTTATCCTCATTTTGTTGAAAGCTTTGTTGCGGTTTTTCATCGATTGTATGTTTAAAGGCATATGCACGGTTGACACTGATAATCGTAGCAGCCGTTATTATTATGACTATGATTACTGCAACAATTAAGAGCGTAATTAAACTCATGGCATTCACTCCATTCCTATTCATCATTTTCTATTATAAGGTAGATACTCATGTAATTTGTGAAGGAAGTTTGACATTCCAGCGAATAAAACAGCACTTTTACCACCATACTATGGTAAAAGGAGTGTTTTATAGAGATGGATCGCCAGCGAGTATATTTTTCACTAGCCGATAAAACGTATTATACAAACCCGCAAGCAGGACCGTGGAATTTTGAGCTTAATATAGATCGACAGGCATTGGATGTTTTTGAAAGAATTTTTCAGCAAATGCAATTGCTTGAAATTTCAAATGCCTGGCGTGCACAATTACCTTATTTGCAATATCACTTAGATCGGGAAAATGATGAAATAGATTTACGATTAATGAAAATTTATGCACTTATTCATGAATATGGGGATGAGGATACGAAGGCCTTTGTGGAACAGTTACCTTACTTCAATAAACGTGTATAAAAGTAGAGGGTCACTGAATTGAGTGACCCTCTTCATGTGTGTGCCCGGCATGCGCAACAACTAGGTGGTGAAAGTCCACTACAGACTTGGCAGTAGGAACTGTTAGCG
>NZ_JBYTBB010000098.1:0-15745 GCF_058788755.1 Lysinibacillus sp. FW301-JW8 | reverse complement strand
ACGAGACCCTGCACGGAGCGTCAGCGCAGGAAGCGGCTCGTCGCTCGCCCACTGGAAAGCGAGTAGCCTGGAACGGAGATCACCTTCATTTGAATTAGTAGTGTCCACAAAGAGTCCCTTGACCATTTAGTTTTTCAACACTATTCAAAAAAGTCCACCGTAGTGGACTTTTTATTAAGGCTTAGAAACCTTTGTTGTTATTTCACTGACAACAATAATAATTACTATTCCTATATAGAACATCGGCTGCATCACACTACATATGCCAACAATAACGGCTTGAGTGACCATCGCTAAACGAACAATTTGTTGAACGGCTGCTTTACGAGCATGGTCAGGCAATGGGTACAGCATGTCCATACGAAATTCTCCACTTGCCAATAAAGCTTGCTTTAACTGAATTGTGGATGCAAAGCTTAATGCTCCTACAACAATCCATGTCACGATAGGAATATCGACAAAGGCTGCAATAACAGCAGAAATAACTGTTAAACGAAGCCATAAATAAAAGTGATCGTCAGTACGTACAAAAGTTCGAAACACTAAATATTTTTGTGTGTTCTCCTTTTTATAAGGGATGAATTTATACAGCCAGTCAAGCCATGCTCTACGACGAATGATTCCTCTTAAATGGGGCACTTCCGTAAAATAATTTGCAAAACGATAGAAGCTCATCATTCGATTTTGCTCTAGCTCCACAAAATGCTCATACGGCACAGGCTCACCCTTACATTTTTTTCTGAATATAAGAACATAAATACAGCCAATAACAGTTGCAACGATTGCTAATATTATTTTGGCTTGTAGTGCCATGTAAATAGTCACACCAAATATTATTGCTCGAATTAGCCTGTCCACCCAAATCATCTGACCGCGTTCACTATAACGGTAGCTAAATTCACCTTGAACACTTAGAAACTTCAATACAATAATTAAAACAAACACTGCCCAAATTTCAATTGTTGTTAAATCAGTAACCGCCTTTAGTAAAGGGATACTTACAATATATACAATCGCAACAATCCAAACCTGTGACCAAAATGTCCACCCTAACGCCTTTTGAAAGTACTGTGACATTTTCGATTCTACAGGTAATAAATACACTTGATCTGGCTCTCGCAAAAGCGAAGTAGGTCGGCTAAAAGCTAATAAAATTCCTACGATTACGGCAATTACTATTTCTGCTGGAAAATCTAATTGTACGATTTTAAGCCATTCACTATATTGATAGCCTCCTGCTCCAACAAGAAATACGAGTACAATCGCGATATGCCCAGTAAAAATAAATTGCATATACTTTTGTACTTCTCCTATATAATGCATGAAACGAGAAGACCATACATCACGCAAGTTCTTCATGGTCCCGCTCCTTTGTCATAGCAATATATAATTCATCCAATGTCGCGTGTGGCATAGCAAAAGCCTGACGTAAATCATTCATCGTTCCTTGTGCTCGAACACGTCCTTCATGTAATAAGATGATTCGATCACAATGCTTCTCAGCCGTCGATAAAATGTGAGTGGACATTAATATAGAAGCGCCCTCTTTTTTCTTTTCATCCATTTGATCTAGCAATGATTGAATGCCAAGAGGATCAAGACCCACAAAAGGCTCATCAATAATATAAAGACTTGGATTAACTAAAAAGGCACACATAATCATCACCTTTTGACGCATTCCTTTAGAAAAATGCGATGGGAACCAATTCAGTCTTTTTTCCATCCTAAATTCTTTCAATAATAACTCTGATCGAGCTGCAAGTGTCGCCTCATCTAGATCATAAGCCATTGCCGTTAATGCTAAATGTTCCCGTAATGTTAGCTCATCGTATAATACAGGCGTTTCAGGTATATAAGAAAATGATGTTCGATACTTGTCCGTATTTTCCTTTAATGTAACACCATTTAATCGAATATCCCCTTCTTTAGGAAGCATTGTACCAATAATGTGCTTAATCGTTGTACTTTTCCCAGCACCGTTCAAGCCAATTAAGCCAACAAGCTCCCCTTTTCCAATGGTAAATGATAAATCTTTTATAACAGGCTTTCTTGTGTAGCCACCTGTCACATGTTGTACTTCTAATACTGACATGACCTCACTCCTCTTCTTGTTTTATATTTTATCAAAAATTAGCAAATGATACAGTTATGAGTATGATAGAATGTAATTACATACATAAATGAAAGGGGAAATTACGAATGAGCGATTGCCTATTTTGCAAAATCATTGACGGATCCATTCCAAGTACAAAAATTTATGAAGACGACCATGTCTATGCATTCACAGATATTTCACCGGTTGCTAAAGGACATACTTTATTAATTCCCAAACAGCACTGTCAGGATTTATTTGAAATGCCAGAGGATGTAGCACGTAATCTTTATGCTGCGGCACCTAAAATTGCAAATGCTATCAAAGCAGCGTTTCAACCTATTGGCTTGAATACAATTAATAACAATGGAGCAGCTGCTGGACAAACCGTTTTCCACTATCACTTACATTTTATTCCGCGTTATGATGAAAAAGAAGGTCTAGGTTTAATTTGGCAAACACAAAAATATACACCAGAGCAATTAACTGAAGTTGCAGAAAATATTAAAGCACATCTTTAAATAAGAGGGATATACTTTAATTTTCAGAATAGTGCCTTGCAATTTAAAAATTTTTATCGTACAATCACAAATAAGTTTCGCTAACGGTCAAGAGGACACGTTGGGAGACAGATTAGCATAGTTGAGGAGAGATTAGAAATGAATACAAAGAATTTAGTTTTAATGGCACTCTTAGTCGGTGTAGGTGCGGCGCTATACGTAGTCACACCAGGTATGGTAAATGGCATGAAGCCCGATTTCATGCTAACAATGATGTTTATCGGGATATTACTGTTCCCTACCATTAAAGAAACGTTTTTACTTTCTTTAGCGACAGGTGTTCTATCAGGATTATTTACAACATTTCCTGCTGGTCTAGTTCCAAATATTATCGATAAGGCTGTTACTGGTTTTGTCTTTTTAGCGATTTTATTCGCCCTAAAAAAACTTGCAAAGAATTTTGTTGTATCAGCTGTCTTAGTAGGTATAGGAACAATATTATCAGGTACGGTATTTTTAGCAGTAGCACTTTTTGTGTTCAATGCTAATGTTGGTGCAACATTTGCTATGCTTTTTATAGGTGTTGTCTTACCTGCTGTAGCATTTAATGTCATTGCTTTCGCGATTATTTATCCAATTGTTGTAAAATTAGTAAAGCGTTCTAAATTCAATACAGCTATTTCTCAAATTTAATATGTAGTACAAACCCTTATTTTGAGGAAAAAGTACTTTCAACTACTAAAAGAAGCTAAAACGTGATGGAAAATTACTCGTTTAGCTTCTTTTTTCTTTTGGTATATGTGCATTTCGTGGTTTAATAAGGGTAATATAATTATTACAGAAACGAGGTATTTCGATATGAAGGCAAAACCATTTTTATTTGGACTAGTTACTGGCATTGTTGGAGGAACTATTGCTGTACTTTTCTCTACTCCCCAATCAGGCAGACAATTACGCGCAAATTTGCGAGAAAATGCTGAAATCACTAAGGACAAGCTTTTCGAAGTTAAACATCAGGTTGATAATGTTAAACAGTCAGTTAATTCCTTAACAAATGAAGTCAAAAATAATATACCGCAAATAATAAATGAATTAAAACAAACAATTACTACATTTACAGATGAAATCGAGCCAACAAAAAATAATTTACAACAAGAAATAGAGGCATTACAGAATACAATTAGCGAAATCGAGAAAAATGTTGCACAATTCACAGAAAAAAAGAAAAAACCACAAGAAAATATAAACAACTAAAGTCCTATTAAACTAAAAATATTAATATTTTTTTATTAAAAAACCCTTAAAAAATATTATTATTTAACCACTTTTCAATTATTTAATTTTTCTAACTTTAAACTTTTTTTCTTTATTGCTATAATATTTTTAAAACGTTAAAGAAAGCAGTAGGTGATGGCTTTGTCAGAGGAATTATACACACAAAAAGAGGCGATGCTTTATAGTCAAAGAATTGCGCAATTATCAAAAGCCTTATGGAAAGCGGTTGAAAAGGATTGGCAGCAATGGATTAAACCATACGATTTAAACATCAATGAGCATCATATTCTATGGATTTCGTATCATCTAAAAGGGGCTTCGATTTCCGATGTAGCAAAATTTGGCGTGATGCACGTTTCCACAGCATTTAACTTCTCAAAAAAATTAGAAGAGCGTGGATTCCTGAAGTTTTCAAAGCGTGATGACGACAAACGTAATACGTATGTTGAACTAACTGAAGCAGGCACAGAACTAATTGTTGAAATGAATAGCAATTATCATAATACGTATCATTCTGTCCTCGAAGGGTCATTAGCTTTAAAAGACTTATATGGTCGCTTCCCAGAATTTTTAGATGTTATGGCTGTAATCCGCAATATTTATGGAGAAGACTTCATTGATATTTTCGAGCGCTCCTTTCAACACTTCCGTGATTCCTTTGACACGTTAGAAGTTCGTTCAACTGTAAAAGGATAAAGTGAAACTCATTTGTAGCTGATGATTATATTCAAACAATTGAGGAATAACGATATGGGTACGCCCTTACGAAACGTTAAAAATCATGTTAAAGGAGGTATTTCAGAAAATATTTCTGAGATACCTCCTTTTTCTTGCATTCTTACATAAATCAATTTACATTAAATAGGACCCTTCCAATTATGGAGTTGATAAAGCATGCACTGTTGGAAAATATTAAATCTTGAACATCACTACGGTACAACGCGTATTATAATAATGTCTGTATTCGTGTTTTTAACCGTATTTTCTCTATCTTATGTAACATTTAATTTATTTAATGATGAACACTATACTGATCATTTATTTTGGTTATTTGTCATTGCAGTATTTGCCCTTTATCCAATTCATAAATGCTTACACTTTCTAGCATTATTTGATTTACGGCAGCATTTAACATTACGTATGCGTTCGCAATTTTATGTAATTCCTGTTTTACATATGCGCATACGTGAGCCATTATCAAAAAGTCGTTATATTATGGCACTACTTACACCATTTTTCGTGCTTAATACAGTCATATTAATAGGTACACTTTTTTTACCTGCCTACACACATTACGGCACATTACTATTTGCATATCATTGTAGTTTATGTTTAATTGATATCCTATATGTAAAATACTTATTGAATTCACCAAAGGACTCCCAAATTGAGGAAACACCAAAGGGCTATGAAATTTTAGTACCGCCTACTATTCATTAAATTGCTTGTACTTGTGTTTTGTTGACGTTTTTTGTTATGCTATTACTATTGAAAGAGGGGAGGAATAGACTTGCTATTAATGATCGTAGTTCTATTCTCGGTATTCTATTTATTTCAAATAAACCGCATGACTTATGCACTGTGCATGCGACGTGAAATTCCCGAAGAAAATCAGCCAAAAATATTCCGAACTATAAATATACTTATTACAATATTACTTGTCTCATTTTATATTGAAATTTTATATGCAGTATAGTTAAAAAAGTGCATCCGCACATGCTCGGAGGTCAGTTTAACACCTCGTGTATCGACTCTTTCTGATCGATTCTTGTTTTGATGAAGGTTGAACTCAAGCGTGCGGCTTGAATGCCTTCCATTGTTAAAAAAGCTAAGGATATTATACCCTTAGCTTTTCAACATTTTATTAATTAATATAGGAACGCTGCACCAACGATAATTAATAAAATAAACAACACAACTAATAAAGCAAAGCCTGAGCCGTAGCCGCCACCGCCGCCATATCCTCCGTTGCTCATAACTTCACCCCCTTTCTTTTCTCTATCCTATGCGCTTCAAAAATGGAAATATAGGCTATACTCAAGGGGGAACCATTTTGTTTTTAAAACGTTTATGTTATAGTAAAAAATGGACGAAAACCATGTTAGGAGAGAATATCCACAATGAAAAAGACCGTATTATCTTTAACATTAGCCGCCTCTGTTTTAGCGCTTGGAGCTTGTAGCGGAGGGGACAGTAAAACAATTGCAACATCAAAAGTCGGTGATATTTCAGTAGCTGACTTTAATGAAAAAGCGAGAACTTTAACAGGTTCTCATGTACTTCAACAAATGTTGACTGAAAAAGTATTAGCTGACAAATATAAAGTATCAGATAAGGAAATTAAAGAGGCTTATGACAATTACGTAGCTCAGTTGGGTGATAATTTTGACCAAGCTCTTCTTCAATATGGCTTAACTAAAGAAGGCTTTAAAGAGTCTTTACGTGTTCAACTTCTTTCAGATAAGGCTTTAAAAGATAAAGCTTTTAAAGAAGAAGATATAAAAAAATATTATGAGCAGATGAAAACAGAATTAAATGCTCGTCATATTTTAGTGGCTGATGAGAAAACAGCTAAGGAAGTTATTGATAAAATTAAAGGCGGTGCTGCTTTTGCGGATGTGGCAAAAGAGTACTCCACTGATACTGGTTCTGCAGCAAAAGGTGGAGAGCTTGGCTGGTTCTCTGCAGGTGCAATGATTGAGGAATTTAGTGATGCTGCTTATGCTCTTCCTTTAAACACATTAAGTGAACCAGTAAAATCAAGCTATGGATACCATATTATTGAAGTAACGGAAAAACGTGATGTAAAAGGTGTAGGCGCATTCAAGGATGAAGAAGAAAACATCCGTTTACAAATGATGGATAAATTAGTGAAAACAGGTGAAGATCAACAAATTCTTAAAGATATTATTGCTAAAATGGCTAAAGATGCTGATATTAAAACATCTGATAAAGAATTGGAACCTGCTATAAAGACTCTTACAACAACAAGTGAGGAACAAGCTAAAGCTGCTGAAGAGGCAGCTAAAAAAGCTGAGGAAAAAGCAGCTAAAGAAGCTAAAGACAAAGAAGATAAAGCTGAAGATACTGAAAAGGAATCTAAATAGTTATTATCTTCCTATACGAAAAAGGGTTACGCTTTATCAGCGTAACCCTTTTTTCACTCACTATATATAGTTGGCTTATAAAACGATCGATTATCGAGTGGGAATAATCTCTCTGTAAATTCACCAGGAGTTGTTTTACCAAGTGCTCGTGTTAACATGTTCATTTTTGCATCAATATTATCAATATAATGCAAAATTTCTGCTTCCTGAAGCATTGGCTTTTTGGGACTGCCCCATTCTTCCTTGCCGTGATGGGATAATACCATATGCTGCAATAACATAACCTCTTCTCCCTCAATTTCTAGTTCACTAGCAATTTTAGCAATCTCATTTACCATAATCGTAATATGACCAAGTAAATTCCCTTCAACTGTATACATTGTTGCGACAGGACCTGAAAGCTCCACTACCTTACCAATATCATGCAAAATAATGCCAGCAAATAATAGGTCACGATTTAATGTAGGATATAAATCAGCAATAGCTTTGCCAAGTCTCAACATGGATACCATATGATCAAGTAATCCTGAGGCATAATCATGATGGTTTTTTGTCGCTGCTGGAAATACTAAAATAGCATCCTGATGTTTTTTAATAGCTGCTCGCGTAATTCTTGAAATATGAGGATTTTTAATTTCAAAGAAATATTGTGTTAATTCTTCATATAATTGTTCTTTGGGCGTAGCAGAAGAAGGAACTAAATCATGGATTGCAATTCCCTCCTCTGGCTTTGCCACACGAATGGCTTTGATACGCAATTGATTTTTCCCTCTGTAGTCGTGAATTTCCCCACCGACACGCACAATTGCTTCAGCATGATACATCTTTTCATGATCTTCATTCGTATCCCACAACTTTGCCTCAATATCTCCACTTTTATCTTGTAATAACAACGACATAAAGGGCTTTCCAACCGTTGTAACCCCTTTTGTCGCTTGTTTAATTAATAAAAATTGATTAACTGCTTCTCCAACCTGGAGCGTCGTTATTCCTTTCATGTTGACGCCACTCCCCTTTCATTTGCTAATGAGCTTATATCGACAATTTGATCTTTGCGCCAATATTTGAGCATCGTGTCATGACAAGTAAAATATAAAACTTGGCGTTCATATCCTACTTCTTTCATTAATTGTACCATTTTGTCTGTTCGGATTCGATCAAAATGGACAAAAGGATCATCCATAATAAATGGAAATGGTGCAGAAGTTGAAAGTGTTTTTGCTAATGCCATACGTAGTGAAATATAAGCTTGCTCCTTCGTCGCCTGTGATAGTTCCGCCATATGATAATGTAAGCCGCTAGTAGCATCCTGAGCAACAAAATAGCCTGCATCGTTAATGAATAACTTTGTATAACGTCCACCTGTTAATAAACAAAAGATAGCATTAACCTCTGTTAAAACATAGGGTAGTTTTTCTTCTCTTAAGCTGAATAATGTTTCATGAATAGCATTAGACAATGCTTTTTTTGTTGCCCATTGCCCTATCAGCTGTTGCAGTATGGATTTCTCTTGCTCAAAATGCTGAAGCAATTGACCATAATTCTCGTCATTTAGAAGATGCTCCTTTTGGACTTGTAGTGTAGCACGTTGCTCTAAGCATTGATCTATAGCCAACTGACTCGCACCCTGTTCCGCTTCCAGAGTATTTAAACGTTCACTTAGCTGGCTGTCATGTATCAATGACTCATCGTTTGATATTTCCAATGAAGCAAGTTGACTTTTTATTGTAAGGAGTTCAGCTTTGAAGTTCTGCTGTTGTTCAAATTGTTCATGTGTCTCATAGTACTCCTTTTCTAATTGAACATTTGCCTCACTAAATAATTGAGCAATTTGTGATTCAACGCTTTCTATATGAGACTGTATCCCTTGAATACTGATAGTAAGATCAGTCAATTGCTCTTTTGTGTGCTGAGTCATTTGTTGCTCTTGCTGTATAGTAAGGAATGTAGTACGCAAATGCATAAAAATTTCTTGTTCACTGTACTCTGCCTTGAGAGCCTGTTGTAGCTGTTCAAATAGCTCGCGTTTTTCTACCTGTATCGTTTGTAAAAGGTTACTTGTACTCTTTCTTTTTGCCTCTAGCTCTTGCGCTCCCCGTATTCGCATAAAAAGCTCTGGTAACAATGTTCTCGCTATATTCCCCTCTAAACGAAAGCGCCCTAAAAATTGTTGCAGGGATTGAGTTGCTTCCTCACTCACTCTTTCAGCCTGTTGAATTTTATATTCTAGTTGCACATATTGATGTTCTTTTTCTTGCTGCTGTTCCTGTACCTGCAACAAACGTTCCTCAAGCTTTTGTCTTTTCAGTAGAATCGCCTGAGCAATATTTTCCTCCTGCTCTAATTCGCGGATAAGCTGATTAGGCTGTCCTGATGCTTTATTTTCATCTCCAGAAAACTTCAAATATAAAATAAGGAATAACACGATAGCTGCTCCTAAAACGATGACAGCCATGTTTTTCCCAAAAACACCATATATAATTGAACATATACTTATAGCTAATAAAATCCATATTAAAGCATTGGATTGCTTCTGCTTTGAGCGCTGTAACCTTACATGACGTAATTGCTCAAGCTTTCGTTTACGTTGCGGCCACTGTGCTAAAATATGTTCTTCTTCCGCTGTTAATGCCTCCTGTTGAAGACGCTGCTTATGCTGAGCAATTGAATCTAGCTCGATGTGTATTTGCTCTAGGGAACGTAAATGAAATTTTAACTCTTCCTCCGTTTCCTCCAATAGACTTAGCTGGCGTTGAAATTTCTCCTCTTGCTGCAATGAGACTGTCTCCTCAAGGAGCTTCAACTGTGCTTCATTTTCCTGTACACCTAATAATCGAAACTGTGCTTCTATTTCTTGCTCTAATAAATACAAATCATCCATTAAGTTTTGTTCTTTTACAATTAACTGATTCCACGTTGCTTCCTTATTCAAAAGTCGCGACATTTCATGTATAGCTTGCTCATTCACTGTTAATGACAGTTTTTGTTGTAGTTCTTGAACCCGCTCTTTTTGCTGCTGCAATTGCAATGTTTCATGCATTAGCCGATCCTTTAATTGCTCATAGCGTCTTATCCCTTCTGGTGGAAACTGCACATGCTCACAATTCTTTAATGTTTGCTCCAGAGCCTTCTGCTGTTTCATAAGAGGCATTGCCTGCTTAAGAATGTTAAGCTGCTGCCAATTCTGTTGCTGTAATTGTTGCTGCTTGTACAGGTCTTCAAGTTTTTGATCAAGCTGCTTTAATTGCAGCAATTTGCCCTCAAAGCTTTGAATATTACTCTGCTCTTGCTTAATAGTGCGTTCAAGCTGCTTTAATTGCTCTAACTTTTGATTAATAATAGGTATCTTTCCTGACTTTTTAAAAAGATCACTAGCCTCTTTTTCCACTTTCCTTTCAATAGTAGACAATTGTTGAACACCTGTTGTCCCTGAGGCAATCAACAATTGTGTCAACTCCTCCTCAGACATTTTCTCAATGCCCTGTAACTCATGTAAAGAGAAGGAGAAAATTGACTCAAAGGATGCCCTTGAATAGCCATAAAGCAGCTTTGCTAATAGCTCGTCCTGTCCAACTGTCCCATCTTCAAGATAAACCGTGACATCTCCAGCTGCCCTTCCTTTAACACGCTTTATAGTACATTGCCCATATATTGGATGCCGAATTGTCAGCTGACCGCCAAATTTAGTTGACGTTTTTGGTTCATATTTGCGTTGTGTTTGATTTTTTGTAGGAAAACCAAAGAGCATTTGTAAAATAAACTGTTGAATCGTTGTTTTTCCAGCCTCATTCATGCCATAAAAAATAGTAACACCGTCAGATAAAGAGATTGTGATATTTTCATGCTTCCCAAAACCATAAATTTGGATTTTTCGTATCGTCAGCATGTAATTCACGTCCTTTGAATTTCTTCTGCTAATAATTCCTGTGCATTGTGCATTAAGGCTTTAATATCCTGTTCAGTTAAAGGTTCGATAAATCTTGCACCACCTGCATGTTGATATAGGTCCTTTAGTATATCCTTCCAGGCTGAAATATCCCATTGCTCCATTAAATTCACCACAGATTCAGTTGCAGCAGTATGTTCGTACAGCGAAGATGAATTATGCAGCGCTAGCTTCTGTACCCAACACATTGGTTCCATCCCATCTTCTGCCTCCCGTATAGTTTCTAGCCATGCATCTACCGTAGCATGTTCAAATAAAGAAGAGGCTTGTTCATCAATGTTTTTTAAGTGAAGCTCCACAACGGACGCTCCATAGGTTTGTCGATTAAGAGAAAGTGCTTTCTCACACTTTTTTAAAAGTTCATTTGCATGAAAAATGTTTTTGCAATCTACCTCCACAGTATTATAAACAACAGCAGATGTCGGTATAAAATCCAGTTCAACAGAGGCTTGCGATAAAGTGACATCATAAAAACCCTTAATTCCCTGTTCCTTACGATGTCGACTTTGAATATTACCTGGATACACAATAGGTGGATTTTGATGTAACAACTGGCGTTTATGAATATGTCCTAAAGCCCAATAATGATAGTTTTTTTCAAGCAACTGATCCTTTGTGAAAGGTGCGTAAACTGCATGTGTGGTGTCACTAAACTCACTGCCATGGAGCATGCCAATATGAAGTACATGCTGGTCAGAGGCAATAGGATAACTCTCTATCTTTGATTCCTTTACATGACGTTCACCATAACTAAAGCCATAAATATTCACTTGCTGTCCTCGTATTTTTAGCTGAACAACGCTAGTCTCCGCTGGCAATTCATAGACGTTACTTGGTAAGGCAAAGCGAGTCCAAGAACCATTTAAGTGATCGTGATTGCCATAGCTTAAAATTACTGGGATATTATGTTGAAAAAGTTTTTCCATTGCCTCTTGGAATCGGCGCTGAGCCTGTAAGCTACGATTTTCACCATCATAGATATCACCAACTATTAGTAAAAAATCAGGCTTCTCATGAATAGCTTTATCAATAATTGTATTAAAAGCCTCAAAAGTACTTGTTCGAATTTTTTTAAAATTATGTTCAGGTAAACCAAATAAGCCCTTAAATGGACTATCTAAATGTAAATCCGCCATATGAAAAAAACGAATTGCAGACATCCAATCACCTCAAGTAATAAATAATTTGAATCCTCGCAATATCATATCTACTTTCTCAGTTACGAAGAAGTTTGGATAAAATATCATAAATTCAAACCGAATATTTGTTCTATTTTATCATACTTCTCATTAGATGAGAAATTTATTCAATATATATTCCCTAATTATATCGCCTTCAATTTTCCACAATTTTCGTAATTTATCAAAATTTCCGCTAGATTTACCGTGAAGTTTATAAATCTTCTATGTATAATAGATATATATTTAAGTAAAGGGTGGGGTGTAGAATGGAGCATTATCGTTTCACAGCTTTTGAAAAAACAGGGGAAACATTGTTTGATGAAACATGGTCTTTCGAAAACGATGAGACTGCAAAAATTAACGGTCAACAGCAAATCGAAGAAAAAGGTGTTGCCGATAAAACTCATCGCCTTGTCAACTCTTCCGGTAAATTAATCCTATTCCATGTCTAAAAGTGACTAGTAAAAGGCACGTAGTTATAGCTCTACGCGCCTTTCACTATGTTACCCTTAATTATTTCCCAGCAAAAACTGGTGTTCTCTTCTCTACAAATGCATGAATTCCCTCTAAATGATCAGCTGTTTTCCGCATAGCTGTTTGCCCCTTTGCCTCCATTGCCAATATACTTTCTAATTGCGATAAATTTTGAGCATGCAGTATATTCTTAGTTGTAATCATGGATGCAATTGGAGACGCCAACATTTTTCCAACGAGCTGGTCAGTCACTGCAAAAACAGATCCCTCTGGAGCGACGTAGTCAATTAATCCTGCTTCATGTGCTTCTGTTGCGGTTAATACTTTGCCCTCCCATATCATTTGCTTTGCCTTAACAGTGCCCACACGTTCCTTCATAAAGAAATGACCACCTCCATCAGGGATAAGTCCAATGCCAATGAAATTCATCGCAAGTTTACTATTTTCACAGGCTACAACGATGTCTGCCCCTAAAGCAAGACTGAAGCCTAATCCCGCAGATGCTCCGTGAATTGCGGCAATAACAATCATCGGTAGTTGATAGTAGGCTTTTACAATTCGAGTTAAATAAACCATTGCCTCTTCAATATTAAGCGGTTTATTTGGATCTAGCATTGCTTTAATATCACCACCTGCTGAAAAGACCTTCCCCTCTCCGCGAATAACAAGAACCTGTATATCCTGTTCTTTTTGTAGTGCCTCAAAGCACTCCGCCAGCTCACGCATCATAACATCATCCATAGCATTCATCGCCTGTGGACGATTTAATGTTAATGTTGCTCGACGCTCTAATTTTTCCAAAGTAATTGTTGAAAATTCCATCCTAGCACCCCCAAATATGAATAGTCATTCACTATGTATTATTCTAGTTTTTTTAGAAAACTCCTTCTATGCTGCGCAAACTTGCACTTGATATGCTATATTTAAGGTCGAATATTGTTTAAAGGTGGTTAAGTATTGTGACACAGAAAGACTATCGTGTATTACTTTTTTATAAATATATTACGATTGAAGATCCTGAAGCATTTGCTGAAGAACATTTAGCGCTATGTAAAGAAATAGGACTTCTTGGTCGTATTTTAGTAGGGCATGAAGGAATTAATGGCACAGTTTCAGGTTCCATAGAGCAAACGGACGCTTATATGGAGCAGATGAAGGCTGACTCTCGTTTTAACGATATCATATGGAAAATAGATGAAGCGAAAGGGCATGCTTTTAAAAAAATGCATGTTCGTCCTCGTCACGAGATTGTGCATCTTGGTTTAGAGAATGATATTAATCCTTTAGAAATAACAGGAGAATATTTATCACCAAAAGAATTTATGAAACGCATGCAAGAAGACAATACCGTCATTCTTGATGCACGTAATGATTATGAGTATGACCTTGGACATTTCCGTGGGGCCATTCGTCCAGATATCGAAAACTTCCGCGATCTTCCAGCTTGGATGGAGGATCATAAAGAGAAATTTACAGGTAAGCAAATATTAACATATTGTACAGGCGGTATTCGTTGTGAAAAATTCTCAGGCTGGTTAAAGCGTGAGGGATACGGTGAAAGCGTAGCTCAATTACATGGGGGAATTGCCACATATGCGAAAGACCCTGAGGTGAAAGGGCAGCTTTGGGATGGACAAATGTTTGTCTTTGACCGACGTCGCAGTATATCAATTAATCAGGTTGAACATGTGGTTATCGGGCAAGATTTCTTTACAGGTGAGCCATCAGAACGCTATACGAATTGTGCAAACCCAGAATGCCATCGATTAATGCTTTGTGAAGAAAAGCACGAAGCATTTTATATGCGCAGCTGTTCAGATGATTGCCGCCGGGCAAAGCGTAACTTCTTCGTTGAAGAAAATGGCTGGACAACGGAGCAGGTCGAGGAACAAATTGCTAAAATTGCTCAAGTTCAAGTAGTTTAATGAGTCACCTTTCTATTTAGACAGTTGTATAAATTTTCACATCAAAAAAGCATCATCCAATTTGCGGGTGATGCTTTGTCCTTTGGTGAATTGTTTTTATTTAGTACCTGAGCAGTTTCGTGCTTTACCTGAGCGTTTTTCTCTTGGACTCGAGCAATTTTGCGCTTTACCTGAGCGTTTTTCTCTTGGACTCGAGCACTTTTCGCCTTACCTGAGCGTTTTTCTCTTGGACCCGAGCACTTTTCGCCTTACCTGAGCGTTTTTCTCTTGGAACCGAGCACTCCCACACCTTACCTGAGCGTTTTTGGTCTTCTGTCAAGAAAGTGGACATAAAAAAGTGAGAGCTTTAAAGCTACCGCACTGCGTTTGGTGGGCAATGGAAATCAATTGTTCAAAGAGCTCGAACAATTGATTTCCATCGCTTGAAACGGTTTTGAGATTAACTTGCGTGTTTCTGTAACGTCAAGCGTTCAAATTGGTTCGGTGAACGATAGCCAAGGGTCGAACGTCTTCTACGTTCATTATAAAAATTTGAAATATAGCCGTTTATCGCTTTGAAGGCTGCTTTCTTTGTTTGGAATTTTTGACGATAAATCATTTCTTTTTTTATGGTCGCATGAAACGATTCGATGCAGGCATTGTCATACGGATCACCTTTTTTACTCATGCTAATTTGGCAACCATGCTTTTTTAAAAGTTCGATATATTCCGTTGAACAGTATTGCGCCCCTCGGTCTGAATGATGAATGAGTCCTTTTTTTGGTCGGCGTATTAAG
Organism: Lysinibacillus sp. FW301-JW8; assembly: GCF_058788755.1. Classification (NCBI taxonomy): domain Bacteria; kingdom Bacillati; phylum Bacillota; class Bacilli; order Caryophanales; family Bacillaceae; genus Lysinibacillus; species Lysinibacillus sp. FW301-JW8. The sequence goes on along the minus strand of NZ_JBYTBB010000098.1, from coordinate 469 downwards.
AACGCTTTTTTCAAAGCTATTAACACTAAATCTACTTTCATATGATCGGCCATTTCCCACGCTACAATTTTACGAGAATACAGATCCATAATACTCGCTAAATACACCCATCCCTCCAACGTTCGGATATAGGTAATATCAGCGACCCATACTTGATCTGGTTCTTCCACATAAAACATGCGTTTCAGTATATTAGGATACACCAGTGCGTCATGACTTGAATCTGTTGTCGTCACATAGCTTCTTGGTCGTGTTGCGCACAGTTCCAGTACCCGCATGATGTTTGCCACTGTTTTTTGTGAAAGAGGATAGCCCCATCCCAACAAATCTTTATGTACACGCGGGCTGCCATACGTACCATAGCTTTCATGAAACGATTGTTTAATTTTTTTTGTGACTTTCATTTTATATTCTTCTTTTTCAGTTATCGGTGCAGCCTGTTTTGCCAACCATTTATAATAGCCACTCG
>NZ_JBYTBB010000097.1:0-15871 GCF_058788755.1 Lysinibacillus sp. FW301-JW8 | reverse complement strand
GTGTCGACATCAAAAGCACCCCTTCCAAAAAAAGTTTTGTATATATCTATACCACTTTTTAGAAGAAGTACACATTTATTAAGTTGACAGCTATGGTCGAGTAGCCTTCCACTCCAATCAGCAATCGTGTAGATCTTTAAATATTTTCTTCCCTCGAAAGTAAAGTAAAAACCTATTATGGATAGAATAGTGGCACAATTCTATAGTTGTTATGCTGCATTTTATGGATAAAACCACCTTGTCACTTTACATAAAGCCACTTATTGCTGTCGCTCTATTTTCGTATAGAAAAATGTTATCAAAGCTCCCTTTTGCATAAAACAGTGATGGCTAAGATTTCCATTTTTTACCATAAATTTGTGTGAAATGCCAATAGAAAATACGATGAGCAACGGTTGATTGGAGTGTAGACTGAGTGACTCCTCGGGGATTCAGCGTCACAGATGAGACCCTGGAGCGAGCTACGCGAGTGAAGCGGCTCATCGGACGCCCCCAGGAAAGCACTCAGTCGGAACGGAGATCAACCCCTCGTTTTGAAAAAGGGCTATATTTTTTAATTTGTCACCTTGAATTCATTGACATAATAGTATTTCAAAAACGTGAAATCAAAACCATGACTCTTTATGGTTTTGATTTTTTTTTGAAAAAAGAACTCTTGGAACCTTCATTCGATACACATACTTTTCTTAGATGGATTCATGGCGTTCTATCCTTTGTTTGTTTATAATGTAAAAATGGAAAAAGACTTAAGTTAGAAAGAAGGGATAGCTATGGCACGAGGTGTTTACATTCATATTCCTTTTTGTCATCAAATCTGTAATTATTGCGATTTCAATAAATTTTATTTTAAAAATCAACCTGTTGATGAATATATAGAAACTCTAGGCAAAGAGATGGCGCTCGCTATACAAAAATATCCTGACCATTTTAAACAAATTGAAACCATCTTCCTTGGTGGGGGAACACCGACTGCGTTATCTCCTGTGCAACTAGAAAAACTTCTTGGGCTTATTCGTGCGTATATTCCTATGGACAGTGTGACAGAATTTACATCAGAGGCAAATCCAGACGAGCTGTCAGAGGCGAAATTGCAGGCATTGTTTGCTGGAGGTGTCAATCGTTTAAGCATGGGGGTACAATCCTTTGATCAGGCGTTATTAAAGAAAATTGGACGTACACATAGTAACGAACATGTTTATGAAACAATTACCTTGGCGAAAAAGGTAGGTTTCCACAATATAAGCATTGATTTAATGTATGGTTTACCTGGGCAAACAATGGCACAATGGGAGGATTCCTTAGCAAAGGCCTTTGCCTTGGAGTTACCACATATTTCAGCATACTCATTAATAGTGGAGCCAAAAACGATATTTTATAATCAATATACAAAGGGAAAGCTGCATTTACCAACTGAAGATCTTGAGGCAGATATGTATGATGTATTGATGAAACAGATGGAGGGTCATGGGCTGCAACAATACGAAATAAGTAATTTCGCGCAATCTGGTTTCAGTTCTAGTCATAACAAAATTTATTGGGAAAACGATGAATATGCAGGATTTGGTGCTGGTGCGCATGGATATATAGCCGGTGTCCGTTATTCCAATCATGGGCCATTAAAAAAATATATTGAGGCAGTAAATACAGGCGAGTTACCAATTGTCTATGAGCATATTGTGACAGAGAATGAAAAACGAGAAGAACAAATGTTTCTAGGTCTGCGAAAAACAGAGGGAGTATTACACCATATATATGAAGAGAAATTCAATGAAACGATGTTTACACGATATCGTGATGTTATAGAAAAGCTAGTATTAGAAGGTCTTTTGGAACACGATACGATTGGAATTCGTCTGACACGAAAAGGTCGTTTTGTAGGTAATGAAGTATTTCAACAATTTTTGCTAGAAGATTGAGCGATATCGTTGACAGAAAATGTGGGATTTGATAACTTAATAATAGTATTAGCACTCCTCTTAGTTGAGTGCTAACAGAGGTGATAATCATGCTAACAAATCGGCAACTACAGATATTGCAAGCCATTGTTGATGACTTTATTATGTTTGCACAGCCGGTAGGTTCTCGCCAAATCTCCAAAAAGCAAGAGATTACATTTAGTCCAGCCACAATTCGAAATGAGATGGCGGATTTGGAGGAACTAGGTTTTTTAGAAAAAACACATACTTCCTCTGGTCGAGTGCCTTCGGAAAAGGGTTATAGATTTTATGTAGATCATTTGTTGAGTCCACAGGGGATTAATTCTAGGGATATTCAGCAAATCCAATCAATTTTTAATGATCGCCTAGTAGAAGTAGAGCATATTATCCGAAAGTCAGCCAATATTTTATCAGAGCTGACATCTTATACATCGATTCTTTTAGGACCTGATGTGCAAAGACATCGTGTTAAACGATTCTCAATTGTGCCGCTCTCTAGTGATACAGCAGTAGCGATTATCGTAACGAATAACGGGCATGTGGAAAATCGCATGTTTAGTTTACCTCCTGGTTTTACCGCTTCTGAATTAGAGAAGATGGTTAATATTTTAAATGAACGCTTAATCGGTGTGTCTTTAGAAGACCTTCATACAAAGCTTGAGGCTGAAGTATTAGCTGTCTTACAGCAGCATGTGAGATCTGCGGATGACTTTATCCACTCACTTGTTACAGCCACGATGAATAATTCGGAAAGTAAAATTTTCTATGGTGGAAAAACGAATATGTTCAATCAGCCCGAATTCCACGATTTAAATAAAGTCCGGATGATTTTGGACTTAATGGAAACGAATAGCCAAGTGCAGTCGCTTTTCCATCCCAATGAATCGGGCATTCAAATTCGTATAGGCTCAGAAAATAAACAACTAGAAATGGAAAACTGTAGTGTCATTACGACCACTTATTCAATTGGTGAAGATCAACAAGGGGCTATTGCGATTATTGGTCCAACACGGATGGATTACAAACGTGTTGTTGCTTTACTAGACGTATTGCGCTTGGATTTAACACAGGCCTTTACGAAGAATCGTAGTGATTGATAATGAGGAGGATTCAAGTGACTGAAATAACTGATAACAAGGACCTTGTACAAGAAGAAGTACAGGATGAGAAAAATGTACAAGCTGAAAATTTATCGACAGAAGAAGATGTAGTAGAACAGCAAGAAGTAGAGTTGACAATTGAAGAGCAGTACGAAGCAAAGCTAGCAGATTTACAAGCAAAGCTAGACGACGAGGAAAATCGCCATCTACGCCTACGCGCTGACTTTGATAATATGCGCCGTCGCAGTCAACTAGATCGTGAGGCTGCTGAAAAATATCGTGCTCAAAGCTTATTATCAGATTTGCTACCAGTACTAGATAATTTTGAACGTGCCTTACAGGTGGAAGCAACATCTGAAGAAGCTGCTTCTATTGTAAAAGGCATTGAGATGGTCTATCGTTCTCTGATTGAAGCAACAGAGAAGGAAGGTCTGCAAGTAATTAAAGCTGAAGGTGAGCCATTTGATCCAAATATTCACCAAGCTGTCATGCAGGAACAAGATAATGAAAAAGACGCTGGTGTTGTTTTACGTGAGCTGCAAAAAGGGTATATCCTAAAGGATCGTGTATTACGCCCAACAATGGTATCTGTGAACGAATAGTCATAGCACTATTTAGTCAATTAAAATCAGTTAGAAAACGCATCCCTTGCGTTGAAATAATAGGAGGAAATTTTAATGAGCAAAATTATCGGTATTGACTTAGGAACAACAAATTCTTGTGTTTCTGTACTTGAAGGTGGAGAACCAAAAGTAATTCCAAATCCAGAAGGCAATCGTACAACACCATCTGTTGTCGCATTTAAAAACGGCGAACGTCAAGTTGGTGAAGTAGCAAAACGTCAATCAGTAACAAACCCGAACACAATTATTTCTATTAAATCAAAAATGGGTACAGCTGAAAAAGTAACAGTAGAAGAAAAAGACTATACGCCACAAGAAGTATCTGCAATGATTCTTCAATACTTAAAAGGCTATGCAGAAGACTACTTAGGGGAAAAAGTAACAAAAGCAGTTATTACAGTTCCTGCTTATTTTAACGATGCACAACGCCAAGCAACAAAAGATGCTGGTAAAATCGCAGGTCTTGAAGTAGAGCGTATTATCAATGAGCCAACTGCTGCTGCACTTGCATATGGATTAGATAAGCAAGATCAAGATCAAAAAGTTTTAGTATTTGACCTTGGTGGTGGTACATTTGACGTTTCTATTCTTGAATTAGGTGACGGTGTCTTCGAAGTATTAGCAACAGCTGGTGATAACAAACTAGGTGGGGACGATTTCGATGACGTGATTATCGACTATCTAGTAGCTGAATTCAAAAAAGAAAATGGCATTGACTTATCAAAAGATAAAATGGCGATGCAACGCTTAAAAGATGCAGCAGAAAAAGCGAAAAAAGATTTATCTGGTGTAACTTCAACACAAATTTCTTTACCATTCATTACAGCTGGTGAAGCAGGTCCATTACACTTAGAAATTTCTTTAACACGTGCAAAATTCGACGAAATTACTTTACCATTAGTAAATCGTACAGTTGGTCCAGTACGTCAAGCATTATCTGATGCAGGTCTTTCAACAACTGAAATTGACCAAGTTATTTTAGTTGGTGGTTCTACTCGTATTCCAGCAGTACAAGAAGCAGTACGTAAAGAAACTGGTAAAGAGCCTCACCGCGGCGTAAACCCAGATGAAGTTGTTGCGATGGGTGCTGCTGTACAAGGTGGCGTATTAACTGGTGATGTGAAAGACGTTGTTCTACTTGACGTAACACCGCTTTCACTTGGTATTGAAACAATGGGCGGCGTGTTCACAAAATTAATTGACCGTAACACGACAATTCCAACATCTAAATCGCAAGTATTCTCTACAGCAGCTGACAACCAACCAGCAGTAGATATTCACGTATTACAAGGTGAACGTTCAATGGCAGCAGACAATAAAACATTAGGTCGCTTCCAATTAGCAGATATTCCACCAGCACCACGTGGTATTCCACAAATCGAAGTAACATTCGATATTGATAAAAACGGTATTGTATCTGTTAAAGCGAAAGATCTTGGTACAAACAAAGAACAAACAATTGTGATCCAATCTGATTCTGGTTTATCTGAAGCAGATATTGAACGCATGGTAAAAGATGCTGAGGCAAATGCTGAAGCAGATGCTAAACGTAAAGAAGAAGCAGATCTTCGTAACGAAGCAGATCAACTAGTATTCCAAGTAGACAAAACAATTGCTGACTTAGGTGAGCAAATTACAGAAGATGAGAAAAAGTCTGTTGAAGATGCTCGTGATGAACTGAAAAAAGCACTTGAAGCAGGCGAATTAGAAGGTATTAAATCTGCTAAAGAAAAACTAGATGGCGTTTTACAGCCATTAGTAATGAAAGTATATGAACAAGCTGCAGCAGCTGCTCAAGCGGCTCAAGGTGGCGAAGCAGGTGCAGATACTGGAGCTGACAAGAAAGACGATGGTATCGTAGACGCTGACTTTGAAGAAGTGAAAGACGATAAATAATAGCTAGTAGCTCAGTTAAGTGAAGAAGCCAAAGACCGCTTGCGGCTTTGGCTTTTCTCTTTATTAAAAGCGGATACTACAAGTTTATCCTTTATTAATAAATATTTTACAACAAAAATAGAGGCAGTTTATTTAACTGCATGGTACAATAGATTTTATGCAAAAAGAGCGGAGTGTGAATGATGGAAAAACGCGATTACTACGAGGTGCTTGGTTTAACCAAATCGGCTTCAAAAGATGATATTAAAAAAGCATATCGTAAATTATCAAAACAATATCACCCTGATTTAAATAAAGAGCCAGGTGCTGATGAAAAATTCAAAGAAATCGCTGAAGCTTATGAAGTGCTGAGTGATGATCAGAAGAAAGCTCGCTACGATCAATTTGGTCATGAGGATCCAAATGCAGGCTTTGGTGGTGGCTTCGGAGGAGGAGGCGGGTTTGGCGGCTTCGAGGATATTTTCAGTTCGTTCTTTGGTGGCGGTGGTCGCCGCCAGGACCCGAATGCGCCACGCAAGGGTGATGATTTACAATATCGTATGAATATTAAATTTGAGGAAGCGATTTTCGGGAAAGAAACAGAAATCGAAATTCCAAAGGATGAAACCTGCGATACTTGCCATGGTTCAGGTGCACAAGCAGGTACTACACCAGAAACATGTTCAACATGTAATGGTGCTGGTCAAGTAAATCAAGCAGTGGATACTCCATTTGGCCGTATGATGAATCGTCGTACTTGTTCAACATGTCAAGGTACAGGTAAAATCATTAAAGAAAAATGTTCAACATGTCGTGGAGAAGGAAAAGTTCAAAAACGTAAGAAAATTAAAGTAACAATTCCAGCAGGGGTTGACGATGGCCAACAAATTCGTGTATCTGGTCAGGGTGAACCAGGTATAAATGGAGGACCAGCGGGAGATTTATATATTATGTTCCGTGTGCAGGGACATAATGATTTTGAACGTGATGGCGACGATATCTATTATGAACTTAAGTTAACATTCCCTCAGGCAGCTCTTGGTGATGAAATTGAAGTACCAACTGTTCATGGGAAAGTAAAATTACGAATTCCAGCAGGGACACAATCAGGTGCTCAATTCCGCCTTAAAGACAAGGGTGTAAAAAATGTACATGGCTATGGTACAGGTAATCAATACGTCACTGTAAAAGTGATTACACCAGAAAAATTAACTGAAAGACAAAAACAACTACTGCGCGAATTTGCTGAAATTAGTGGTGATATTCCTGAGGAACAAGGAAGCTCGCTATTTGATAAAATCAAGAAAAAATTCCAAGGCGAATAATTAGAGGAGCTGAAGAGCTACGTGAAGTGGTCAGAATTATCCATTCATACCAAGAATGAAGCGGTAGAGGCAATTTCAAATATTTTGCATGAGGCTGGGGCAAGTGGAGTTGTTATTGAAGATTCTGCTGAATTTGCCAAGCCACGAGAAGATCAATTTGGTGAAATTTATGCACTAAATGAAGCAGATTTTCCCAAAGACGGTGTTATTGTCAAAGCTTATTTATCAGAGTCTAGTTTTTTAAATGAAACAGTCGAAGAAATTAAAGCGGCTATCACAAATCTAACGAACTTTAACATCGATATAGGGGAGAACATTGTATCGATTGTAGAAGTAAACGAGGAAGATTGGGCAACAGCTTGGAAGCAATACTATCATCCTGTGAAAATTTCTGAACGCTTTACAATTGTACCAACCTGGGAAGATTATACACCAGTATCAACAGATGAATTAATTATCGAATTAGATCCTGGAATGGCATTTGGTACTGGAACACATCCAACAACAGTGATGTGCCTGCAAGGGCTTGAAAAGGTTGTAAAAGAGGGAGACACAGTTATCGATATTGGTACGGGTTCTGGCGTTCTTTCCATTGGTGCAGCATTGCTTGGAGCTAAAAGTGTTCATGCGCTTGATTTAGATGAAGTAGCAGTACGCTCTGCACAAGAAAATGTTGTGTTAAACAAAGTTGAAGATACAGTATCAGTATTTCATGGAAACCTATTGGATACAGTGAAGGAACCTGCTGATGTCGTTGTGGCCAATATCTTAGCAGAGATTATTATGTCCTTTACTGACGATGCATTTTCAATTGTCAAACCAGGTGGATTATATGTTACTTCAGGCATCATTGGCGCAAAACGTGATGATGTCAAAGTAGCACTAGAAGATTCAGGCTTTGTCATTGAAGAAGTATTACTAATGGAAGACTGGGTCGCAATCATCGCCCGTCGTCCACAATAAATTGACTGGAAAGCGCCAAATCATGAGCCGAGTGCTTGTGATTTGGCGTTTTCTCTTCTTTATGGAAAGGAATGTGTACCATGCAGCGTTATTTTATTGGAACCTCTATTGAAGAAGCACGAATCAGTGGAGAAGACGCACGCCATATTGAACGAGTAATGCGAATGAAAGAAGGTGACAAAATCGTAGTAGTTGCACAAGAAAATGCCCATATTTGTACAATTGCAGCCTTTGAAGGAGAAGAGATAGTTGTACAACCTACAGGGGAGATTATTCCTTCTCCGGAGCTGCCTGTTCAAGTTACAGTGGCCTGTGGATTGCCAAAAGGTGATAAATTAGAGCTTATTACACAAAAAGCTACAGAGCTTGGCATGTTTGCCCTATTACCATTTGAAGCAGAGCGTTCCATTGTGAAATGGGATAAAAAAAAGGGTGTAAAAAAGCAAGAGCGTCTGCAAAAAATTGCAAAAGAGGCGGCTGAACAATCTCATCGTACTCATATCCCAGAAATCTATGAACCAATTTCTTTTACACAGCTAGTGAATAAAGTGGGCGATTTTGACAACGTTTTTATCGCAGATGAAGAAGATGCCAAGGCCGAAAAACGTACGAGGTTTGCGGAGAAGCTAAAAAACACTTATGATAAAAAATCAAAATCAATTCTTATTATCTTTGGTCCAGAAGGCGGCATTGCTAGAAAAGAAGCGGAAGCTCTGTTGCAAGCTGGAGCACAAACGATGTCTTTAGGACCTCGAATTTTGCGAGCAGAAACAGCACCGCTTTATGCACTGTCTGCCATATCTTATGAATTTGAATAAAAGAGCTATACGTGAATACATTGCGTAAAAACTTAATAAAGACAATGCATGGGCAAAAACCACTTAAAATAACTGTTTTAGGTGGTTTTTTCCATTTTTACGGTATTTATTGGTGGGTGAAGTTGCAGTCCTACTACAAATTGAGTCATTAATATTGTACAAAACATGGTGCAAGAATTGGTACAACAAATCCGATTTAGTTATGAAATCTAAAGGAATCTTGAGAAGATTTCACTCTTAGCTCAAAATCCTTTTTATTAAAATATGGAAATAAACAAGTACAACGTCTATACATAGATGTTATGGATACATATTCTAACGATAGGAGAGCTCTCTAATACTACTATAAAATGAAAAGAGGGAATTTTTTTGAGTGATCAATTAGATAATCAAATGCTACCTTGCCCGGTAACATCAACTGAACAAATACCATTAAATAGTGAGGCCACTCCAGTAGTCGCTACACCGGTAACAGCACCAACTATTAAAGTTCCAGTTGTACTTGCCGAACCAACACTTCAAATCGTTGTGGAGTCGGATATTACGCTTAACCCTGCTGCAACTGAAATCAAAAGAGTGAAGAAAAATGTATTTCTAAATCAGGTTAAACTAGTACCGGTTAGCTTTGCACGTATTGGAAACACTGACTTTTTCAGGGTAACAAGAGCTAAATTATTTGTAGCAGGACATATTCGTAAAAATATCGAATATGCTTCATCAGCATGTAGTGGAGCACTTCGAGATAGAATTGCTGATGTTGCGTTTTCTGGCTTTACAGACCTAACTTTCCCGCAAACACCTGGAGGCCCTACTCCAATCTTGGGAATTTCCGAGTTTGCTGAAGCGAACTTCCTAAATGAAGCTACGCAAATGGACGCTCGATTAGATAAGGCTTTCTTCCAAAATCTCGTTAAATACAATGAGCAACCGTTTGGCGAGTTAGTAGCAGCGAACTTCTTTGAACTTGATTTTTCACCAAATATGGCATCACCTGAAGGTACTTTCAGCACATTACGTGAAAAAATTGTACTGGATCTTACTGTAAAAGTACTGCAAGTTCAACAAGTCCGCCTTGGCATTGGCAGTAGTGTAATAACTCCTGTTCTTTCAGGACCTACACCTCCAGTTAGCATTACTGTCGATCCTCCTAATAATCCACCTACTGATCATTGTTAATTCTAATTTTAGAGGAGTAAAATGGTTTAAAGTGGGCACTCGAGGGCACTGAAAAAAACCCAATATTTGAGTTGGCAGCTGATCGTTCGATTTAGTCGAATGTTCAGCTGCCTTTTTGCTATCTAATCTTTAAAATTAAGGCCGATTTTACATTCTGAAACTCGTCTCCAGAAAATTGTCGAGAAAACACACAAATCTTTACTAACCCATTGTCTTTCAACGGATTAGTATCTCAATCCTGCCGAGATTTGAATTGTACTCAGTGACAAAAGTAAAAATAATGCATATTGTAATAATAAGTGCAGTAAAAAGAATATGGGTTACGTAATGAGTTTTTCCAATAAAAACGAACTTTGAATATGTCTCTATAGAAGAGCTCATAAACCCCTAACATAAAAAAACATGGGAATTATCAACCGTTGCACTTTATTTGTCAAAACATTTTTTAGGAGTGAACTAATGAAAACTCCATGGATAAATTTTAGACGGATGGAGGAAGTGTCCTCCAAGCAAAATAAATACACAAATTGGACCTACCAAACTACACCATCTCATTGCGGTGAAAATAATCTATTAGATATAGAAAAAACAGATGAAACCAGTTATGTGGAAGAACTTGATTTAGATTCTAATCGGGAACTACAAATTCCTTCAAAGACTAATGTTGAAGAAGAAATCAGTCTTCTTGCTGATGCTGAAGATGCAGATGAAGTGAATCTAAAGGAGGAATTGGATTTAGCAGCCATTTTAGATTCAAGTCAGGAACTATTGATTCCTTCAGAAACAAATGTTGAGGAAGAAATCGATCATTTTCCCGATACCGAAGTGGTAGATGCAATGAACCCAGAAGAGGAACTGGATTTAGCATCCACTATAGATTTCACTCATGAACTAATTCCTCCAGAAACAAATGTTGGGGAAGAAGTCGGTTATCTTCCTAATACCGAAGAAGCAGATGAAATTAATTCTGTAGAAGAACTACAAGTAGACTCTACTCTTAAATTCTTCAGTCGTTCTGAATCTGATGTGGAGAATAAAATTGATACAGAGGAATTGACGGATAACCTTTCTACAAATTGTGTTAATGCTTGTCCTGAGCCAGTACATGGAGAAGTATGTTCTATAGCCCAAAATATACCTTTTTCTACATATGTAGAAATTAATGATTTTCTCCATGCTCCTATATGTGGTGAAAATGTTCAAAATACATTTGAATTTCTTGATTTAAACAATAAACTAATTCCCCAACCTGAAACCAAGCTATTTAATTCTATAACAGATTATCCTGAGCAGCCAGATTGTCGATTGGCTCGCTCGAAAATTAATCAAATTATATTTTTAATGGAAACTGATACCTTTACTAAAAATGATCAGAAAAATAGTCCACCGAAATCAGTTGTAGTTCCCTTACATAAGTCACAATCAATTAAAAAAGGAGAAATAAATAATCATTCTTATAGTACAAAAGATTGTATGCATATTAGAGTTCCAGTTGTAGTAGGGGAATATAAAATCGAAATATGCCTTGAAGACTATATTGATTTTGAAAAAGGAATTGTAGGAATTAAAGATATCTCAAGTGAGGCAGTGCTAACCAATTGTAAATTTGTACCTAATCATTTTTCCAAAACATTAGGTAATGGAACTTGTACAGCATTAAAGGGAAATTTATTTATAGAAGGCTATATTCATCAAAATCTTGAATATACAAATTCTTATACTGGGAATGAAATACCTGTACAAAATAATTCATTTATTCATTCAAATCGATTGTGCCAAAATATAGTATTAGAGTTAATCATCCATATGTTACAAGTACAGAAAATTCGAGTTAGTTATGACAAACAAATGACTGGAGGATAATTGAAATCTTTTCACGTAGCTCAAAAACCCTTTTTATAAACACTAAATTACTAGTATATACGTCCATATATAGATTTAATTGCTACATATTCTAGCAATATAGAGAGCGCTCTCTAATACTAAAAAATGAAAAGAGGGAATTTTTTGAGTGATCAATTAGATAATCAAATGCTACCTTGCCCGGTAACATCAACTGAACAAATCCCATTAAATAGTGAGGCTACTCCATTAGTTGCTACATCGGTTACAGCACCAACTATTAAAGTTCCAGTTGTACTTGCCGAACCAACACTTCAAATCGTTGTGGAGTCGGATATTACGCTTAGTCCTGCTGCAACTGAAATCAAAAGAGTGAAGAAAAATGTATTTCTAAATCAGGTTAAACTAGTACCGGTTAGCTTTGCACGTATTGGTAACACTGACTTTTTCAGGGTAACAAGAGCTAAATTATTTGTAGCAGGACATATTCGTAAAAATATCGAATATGCTTCATCAGCATGTAATGGAGCACTTCGAGATAGAATTGCCGATGTTGCGTTTTCTGGCTTTACAGACCTAACTTTCCCGCAAACACCTGGAGGTCCTACTCCAATCTTGGGAATTTCTGAGTTTGCAGAAGCGAATTTCCTGAATGAAAGAACTCAATTGGATGCTCGATTGGATAAGGCTTTTTTCCAAAATCTCGTTAAGTACAATGAACAACCATTTGGCGAGTTAGTCGCTGCGAACTTCTTTGAACTTGATTTTTCACCAGTTATGGCATCACCTGAGTGTACGTTCAGCACATTGCGTGAAAAAATTGTACTGGAACTAACTGTAAAAGTACTACAAGTTCAACAAGTCCGCCTTGGCGCTGGTAGTGCTGTAATAACTCCTGTTCTTTTAGGATTAACTCCTCCTACTAGTCCTTAATAAGTTTTAGAGGAATACAACAGATAAAAATATTCTAACTTTAGTAGTGCAAATCATGGTCAAGGTTTGTACTGCTATTTTTTATGAGACTAGAAAGAGTCCTTTAAAAACCAAGCATTCCTCACACGCCTATGTGAAGCAGTCAAGGATGTTGGGTGGGATTGTGTAATACATTTAGAGAGTTAATGATAATCCAAGTATGTGACCCACTTGTAAAAGAACTGTACATTATATGAATTTGTACTCCTTTTAAACTTTTTCAAAACTTTATGTACTAATATTTCCTCTCTCGCCCGTCTTCTTTTGATTTTTTTAAACTTTGAGCAATAGCTCTTGTCGTTAGCATTAATAGTGGTAATTCTAATGAATCATCATCAGAACTCATTGTTAACGTATAGTGTTATAAAAATCATTAATAATCCCACCTATACTATAAACTATCTATGACTGACGAATCTTTATTGATAAACATTTAAAATATTGGAAAATATTGAATTATATTATATAATGGTTAATATAATGAAAAATACATATGAAGAAATTTGCACTGATTTTACTTTCATCTAAATTATTAATTAGCCCAATGGCATTTAATTCACAAGTTGAGAGGAAACAACCCCGTTCATGAACTAAGTTCTTTAGGTTTGGGGAATAATGTTTTTTTAGCACGCATACCAAGTCTAAAGTATATTAAAAAAATCTAAAGAATTTTGGAATTTAACAAATATATATTAAGAGCGCAAAAGCTATTTGCAGTAAATAAAGGGGCGATATTATGAAAATGGGTTTGAATGGTTCATCTGTTGTTAGCGGATTGCAAACAGGCAATATCAGTATGACTAACATAAGCAATAAAGGCTCTATTAACACCAATGCAAGCGCCAAAAATAGCGCAGCAGTTATTTTTAGCCGTTCATCTTTTAGACCGAATGTGTCAAACGATACATTAAAAGATTTTTCGAATGACTTAACTCGAATAAAGCTAAGTTTAAGAAATAATTCCGATAGCAATGCTGATAGCAAATTATTAGACGAGTTTTTGACGAAATATAATGAGTACAAAGAAAAAGGCCTATTTGACGGACAGGCAGACGATAACAACACCAACCAGATTTTGCAGAACAGTGTTTTAGATTTGGTTGATGAATTTCGTGCTAAAGCCGTAAATGAAGAGGCCCAAACCTATTTTAAGGAAATGAAGGCAAGAGGTGATATGGGGATGTTTCTTGTCAGGGCTTTAGGTATAACAAGTGGGCATGTTGATTGGTCTGATAAAGGCATTTCCCGAATGATGGAGTTATACGAGGAAAAGTTAAAAGACGGTACGTTAAATTCTGATAATGCTGAAATACTCGATTTGGACGCTTTTAATAAATATCGCGAAAAAAATAGCAAGGAGACTGAAGAAGCAATCAAAGAGCGTGAGGCATACAGCTTATTATTGAAAAAACTTGACGCATTTAAAAATTCCTTAGTTCAGTATTTCGAAGGAAAATAACAAACTGCAATAGATAAACCCAAACATTTGAGAAGTTTTTAATCTCAAATAGTTTGGGATTTTTTGTTTAAATAATCATAAATCTTGATGAGATGATGAAAATTATTTTCAACTCTTAAATAAGTTATTTGAAAAACGTGACGTAAATGGTTTGATGAATATGGCGAATCCATTTTAACCTACATACTATTAATAGTAAAAGACTATCAACATGCAGAGGATTTAACGCAGGAAACTTTTATAAAAGCTTATAAAAAACAACATGAATTTGAACATAAATCAACGGTGAAAACGTGGTTATTCTCAATCGCTTTTAATGTGATAAATGACTATTTTCGAAAAAAACATCCGTTACAACATTACTTAGGTATAACAATAGCGGAAAAAGACTACAAGCCAATACCTGAACAAATCGTAGTAATGAATGATCAAACTGAACAATTATATAGATCCATTCAACAATTAAAACCTTCCTACAGACATGTGATCATTTTGCGGAAGTTAAAAGAATTCTCTACGGAGGAATCATCTATCGTTCTAAACTGGTCTGAGAGTAAAGTGAAAATGACTTTAAAAAGAGCTTTAGCAGAACTTAAAAATGAATTATTAAAAGGAGGGCTTACCTATGAAACCTTTTTCAGATGAACAATTTAGTGATTTGGAACAAGAATTAAAGATGACAGACAAATCCAAAAGCCTATTAAGAAATAAAGTATTGCAGAATACAGTTATAATCAATAAACGTGAACTTAAAAATAATCGTGATTGGCAATACAATACTATTGCTGTCATATTAACAGCAGCCGTCATAATATTTCTTACTACACAGTCATTAGATACTTTAAGGCATACAGCAAATAAAATCTTATATAACAATGAGATATTTGAACCAGCAGAAGTTAAGATGATGGATGAAATAGTAGTACAAGACCATATTGAATTTACGATACAAAGTAATAATTTTGGTAAAATAATTAATCCATCAAATTCAGGACCTACTTCTAATTATTTAATTAATGATAATAATGGTGAAATTTATTTAGATATTTTAGTAACTGTAAGAAACATATCGCCTACTGAGTTATCTGAGGCAGATGATTTTATGAGTATTGAAATCATCTATGATGAAAGAGAAGAATTTAATTCATTTACTAGTTTTGAAAGAGAAAGTTTTGAAAGAGTTGAAGAGAATAAATTTAGTGGTTTAAACAATTCGAGTATTGAACCATTGGAGACTAGAGTGGTTCATTTTTTAACCTCTGTTCCAGCAAGTATAGAGAAAGATGGTAAGCCATTGAAAGCAGTAATTACAGCCAATGGGGAAAATTATGAGTATGTAATTCGATAACTTAAGCTTAAAATATAAATTTGATGATTTAAGAAATTACGTTCTTAAACTCACGGGGTGCTTTACTTGAAGATCATTGAGTTGCGGTGTAGAAGTAGAGGGTGGGATATTTGGATTAGGTAATTTAACAAGTACGACTATCGCTAGTTCAAAGGGCTATACTTTAAATGTTGGACCTAACAAAAAAGTATACATGGCATATAGAGTAAAATATCAAATAGAAAAAGGAACAAGAGAATATTACGACATTGTTACTGGTAAAGTAATGAAAAGAAATTCTTATACTGTAAAAACTCCAATAAGCGGAGAGTATGCATTATTAAATGTAAAATAAAAAAGACTGTTTATAGTCTTTTTTTCATAGTGTTGAAAAATTAAATAGTCAAGGGACTCTTTGTAAATATTTAGTCAAAATGAAGGTGATTTCCGTTCC
>NZ_JBYTBB010000096.1:0-15929 GCF_058788755.1 Lysinibacillus sp. FW301-JW8 | reverse complement strand
AACGGAAATCACCTTCATTTGACTTAGTAGTGTTCACAAAGAGTCCCTTGACCATTTAGTTTTTCAACACTATGAAATCCGCTATACTTTCACAGAAATATAGCGGATTTTTTATGGCTGTCGGTATTATCCTTTCTTCAGTTGCATCCATGAAATAGTTTCTTCTAGGCCAGCTTTATAAGAAGTACGTGGTAATGGACCAATTTCCTTTTCATATTTTTGCCCACTTAAAATGACTGGCTCTTCTGTTAAATAAAACATTTCAACCACTTCCTTCATTGACGGAGAAAAGATTCCGATTAATTGTATCATTCCTTTAGATACAGTACGGATCCCTTTCTTGTAGCCTGTTAATTGTCTGAGAATTTCTACTAATTGTCCCCCGGAAATTGCATGTGTAGCTGGCACATTCCAATTTTGATTGTATGTATCATCTCTTAATGCTAATTCAACCATAGCCTTTGCACCATCAACTGTATAAAGGAATTCCCTCTCTACCTGCATATTTCCTACAAAATTAGCTTTTTTGCCTTGTACAACATTTTTTAATGTTTCATAGAGCATGGTATTCTCTGCATTTGGTCCATACAAATCTGGGAAATGAACGATTAGGGAAGGTACATGGCTCTCTTTTAATTTACTTTCCATAGCCAACCGAATTTTCCCCTTCTTTGTATGTGGCCTCTTCACTGCCTCCTCCGTTACACCTATGTGTGCTTGTTTCCCATATGCATATATATTATCGACAAGTGCTATCCTCGCTCCTTGGTTTTCAGCTATTTTTAACACCATCTCTAGGCATGGTATATGGAGCTTTTCCCAATCCTGATACAGAAAACTTATTGCATGAAAAATAACATCCACTCCTTTTGATGCCTGGCTAATATCTTGCTCATTAAAAATATCACCTGCAATGATTTCAACATTTTTGGAATGGCGAAATAATGTCACTAGTTTTTCTTTGCGTCGTGCAAATGCCTTCACCTTTATTTGTCGCTTGACTAATTCATTTACAAGAGCATAACCCATTCCACCAGATGCCCCGATAACTAAAGCTGTTTTCATTATAATTCCCCCTTTAATTAACCATTGGTCAAATAAGCACTTAAAGAAAGTTCTAGATAATTGTACCTAGAACTAATCATTAATTAATGCCTTGAGAAGAAATTTTGCATGTACATCTACTGCTTCCATTGCTTCCTCATAATTTTTAACATAATGACGGTAATGTGCTACAAATCCATGCAGCGCAATAAATGTAGAATGGATATCTGAAAGCAGCAGTTCCTTTTCTGCTAAAGCTTGTACGGATTGTGCAAATTTTTCATAACTAAGATTTGCTTCCTCTTGAGAGAGTCCGTCAATTTCTTTGTCCCTCACCATAAACATTAATTCATATTGACTTTGATTATTTAAACCAAATGCCATATAGCCTACAAAAATATTCTTCAGTTTAGTAGAACTATCTTCAGGACCATTCACTGTATTATGTAAAGTAGTGTTTAATTCAGAAAAATAATCACCTAAAATAGCATAAAATATTTCTGCTTTATTTTTAAAATGATAGTATATCGCCCCATGACTACAGCCAATCTCCTTAGCAATACTGCGCATTGATACATGGTGAAAATCCTTCGCAATAAATTGCTTATGTGCCTCATGTATAATCATTTCTTTTGTTAATTCCTGTGTTGATGGTTTACGCGGTGACATAATGCCCTCCTATTTTGACCAGTGGTTAATTAATAGTGTACTATTAGTTATTTTATTTAGCAACCCGTTAAAACCCTATTATAAAAAACGAATTTCCCCTTTCGAAAGGAAATTCGTTTCATTATCACATTAAATAATACTCTTCACAACTTTTGAAATAACTGCACCTTCAGCTTGACCTGTTAACAAAGATTTTGCAATTTTCATTGCGTCCCCCATGCCCATTCCCTTAACGATTCCAGCCGCTGCAAGTTTTTCTTTAATTTCTTCTTCCGTTAATTGCTTCGGCAAGAATGATTTTAATAGCACTAATTTTGCTTCTTCTTTTTCAATTAAATCAGCTCTTCCTGCATTTTGAGCACCCTCTAAAGCCTGATTTGTTTGCTTTACCTCACGATTGATAATAGCAATTTCTTCTTCAGAGGATAATGCCTCTCCCTTTTCCTTCTCTGCTAAATCTAAGGCAGATTTCAACAGCGACAATACGCCTTTTGCCAATGCATTCTTTTCTCTCATGGCATTTTTTAATTGTTCAAATACCTCTGTTTTTAACAATGTTGTCACTCCTTTAGACCATATATTTCAAAAAAATTATACCATAAAGTGAATTAGAGATGTTTTCTCATCCCTAAGTGCAGGCTATACTCCTGTTTATACATCTTCTACTACACTAATTTTGGAGTAAAGGTCTGGAGTTGCCTGTTCATGTAGATAAAAAAACCGTAGCCTCGAAGGATACGGTGATTAAAATTTATTTTGCTCGCTTCAGCATACGAACATCCGCTTTTGTTTCAAGTAACTCTAGAGATAATATTTCCATCTTCGTATCCATACTATCTATTTTCTGACTTAAATTTTGTTCTACTGAATCTAATCTGCTTTGCAGTAAATTTGTTTTTTCCTCTAATCTAGTTTCAACTGCATGAATTTTTCCTTCTAATCTTCTTTCAACCACATCAATTTTTTCTTCTAATTTTCTTTCAACCGCATCAATCTTTTTTACTAATCTAACTTCCACCGCTTCAATTTGATGCTGAAGATCAGATTTCATAATCTGCATTTGCGTAGAGAGCTCCAAAATTGCTTGAAGGATGGTATGTTGGTTCACTTCCTGCCCCATTTTTCTCTTCCTCCTCTCTATCATTCTTCATTCTATCTATAAATTTCTCAGCATTGTTATCATTGTAGGAAAAGAAAGTAGTATTACATATACCACTCTTCTTTCCATTCTATCTAGGATTTATTTTAAAGTCAAAATATCGAAAGAACGAGTCTAGCTATTAATATCATAATAGACTTCTCTACTACTTTTACTAACAACATACTAATTTTCATGATATTAAAATCTTTCATTACCATTTATCCAATAGATAATGCCAATAATTGCTCCACCAATTATATTTCCAATTGTAACAGGTACTAAATTGGCAATGGCTCCCGCAAACGATACAAGTTCACCGTGAGGTATAAAAAGGGCAAGACAAAATAATGTCATATTGGCGATGCTATGCTCAAATCCCGAAGTAATAAATGGAAAAATACAACAAAAAATCATAGCTAATTTTGCAACTTCTGTTTTTAATTTATAAGCACACCATACTGCTAAGCAGACAAGTAGGTTACATAAAATTCCTCGGCATAACAGCTCGACAAATCCAGTATTCATCTTAACAGCAGCTATTTTCTCAATATAAGCAGCTGTATCTCCCACTGCAAGCTCTGCATAAAAAAATAACCCAGCGCCTATTAGGGAGCCACAAAAATTCCCTATGTAGCTAAATATCCAAATACCTATCATTTCTAGAGGTGAAGATTTTTTGGATAATGTACTGATTGTTAAAACTAAGTTATCCCCCGTAAATAAATTTGCACCAACCATCATAACCATACTAAGTGCCACACCAAATGATAAACCTTGTACAACCTTCATACTTGGTACACCGGCAGGATCAAACAAACCACCAATTGTGACGATAAGCAATATGCCAAAGCCGATAAAAAGACCACCTAAAATTGCTTGCAATAAATAATTGACAGGTCTTTGCTTCATCATTGTTATTTTTGTTTCCGCAGTTATACAAATCTCGGATATTGTTTCTTTCATTTTTTTCCCCCCGAACAAACATCAACTATACATATCATAACTGATTTATGGACTCCAAAAATACCAATGTAAGGATTTTATTTTAAGCTGAAACAGATAACTTTTACCAGAGTTTACCTACACTTTCCAAAAATGAATTTGTATAATTATAAAAGTTGATATTACGAATACATTAATTATTTCTATCAGCCTTTTCAATCTTTCTATTAGGAATATCATTGCTCAAAAACCTTTCAAATGATAAGATTCGTTTAATTCCTACAATTCAAGTTTGTTAAGTGGGTAAAAAGGAGTGGATCGGATGGGTCAAGTAATTGCAAATAAAATAAAGCAATCCATTACGGAGTTAATTGGGCATACCCCGCTTTTGGCCTTAAATCAATATGTTAAAGAGCAACAGCTAGAAGCCGAAATTATTGTGAAGCTAGAATACTTTAATCCAGCTAATAGTGTGAAGGATCGTATTGCGAAAGCTATGATTGAGGATGCTGAAGCTCGTGGTGTTTTAACAAAGGGCAAAACAATTATTGAAACGACAAGTGGAAATACTGGTATTGGCTTAGCGGCAATTGCAGCCGCAAAGGGTTATAAGCTGCGGATTTACATGCAGGATGGGGTAAGTGAGGAGCGTACAAAGGTTGTGAAGGCATATGGGACTGAGGTAGTGCCATTTTCTGATGTTCCAGAAATGGTAGCGGCCTTTGAGGAGACGGATGGTGATTTTGTGGAAACAATCAAAGTTTTTAAAGAAACCATCGTTGATCGGGAGGAAAATGTAGTATTTCTCAATCAACTTGACAATAAGGCCAACCCAAACATTCATAAGCTAACAACAGGTCCTGAGATTTGGGATGATACTGACGGTGATATTGATATTTTTGTAGCCTCAATAGGTACAGGCGGAACAATAAGTGGTGCAGGCGCCTTCTTAAAATCTAAAAATCCCAATATTCAAATTATAGGTGTAGAGCCAGCTATTAACTCCATTGCAACCGTCGATAATCCAGATATTATTGAAATCACAGGTGTTCACCGCTTCTCTGATGCTGATGAGGCACGTGTTCCATCGAATGTTCATTTAGAGATCATTGATGAAGTAATAGAAGTAGAGACTGTTCAAGCCTACGAAGCCGCGCGAGCAGTAGCGAAAACAGATGGTCTATTAGTAGGTACCTCATCAGGTGCTGCCTTATTCGCTGCTACTATACTCGCAAAACGTCCTGAAAATAAAGGAAAAAGGATAGTGGCCATTCTTCCTGATACTGGTCTTCGTTATTTATCAACTGACTTATTTTAAGAACAAGCAGACGAAGGGTATAACAGCAAGCCCTTCGTTTCTTTAAAAGATTTTAATAGCTAGTTAGAAAAACCTTTCCTTTAGTTGTTTTAGATGATTCCACAACCTTTATTGCATTTTGAATATCTAACAAATCATAATGAGAATCAACTGCCATCATTTTTAACATACCACTATTCACTAAATTAATTAATTGATGAAATGTATCTTGCCATCTTTCTACCGAAACCTGCTTATTCCAATGTCTTAAATGGAACATATTTGCCTTAACATTTGCCTCTTTCACAATACTTTGCCAATTCACTTGTATACCTGATAAAAGACCAATCGCTAAAAATTCCCCTTCAGGTTTTACACAAAAAGCAAGGTCGTTACCAGCTACTCCTCCAATGGAATCAATAGCAGCATCAGCACCCCTGCCATTAGTAATTTCCATTACTGTCTCATAGAGCGGTGTGATAGAGGTATCTATTACATAGGAAGCGCCAAGCTGAATTAAATCGTCTGTATATCTATTATTTCTCGTTACCGCAATAAGCTGAAAACCAATTATTTTTGCTAGCTGAGCAAAAATATGACCAATAGCAGATCCACAGGCATTCACTAATAAAACATCATTTGATTGCAGTTTTAGTACTTCTGTACAAGTAACCCAAGCCGTCATGGGATTAATATACATTTGGGCTGCGGTAAAATTATCGATTGAATCTGGAATTAGTACGGCAAATTCAGCTCTTGTTTGAACAATCTCCTGCCATGTTCCATCTCCTCGTAATGGTAATACACGTTTGCCGATAAGATTTTGAGCAACAGACGGACCTACATCCTCTACGATTCCTACTCCCTCATAGCCAGGAATAGTTGGTAAAGAAATTCGATGAGCATACTTCCCCCAAATTGGTATTAAATCAGATGGATTTATAGGTCGTGCTAGCATTCGAACGAGAATTTCTTGTGTTTGTGGAGGCTTAATCGTTTTATTTTCAAATTTTAAAACCTCCAGAGGATTTCCAAATTCATAGTATTTAATGCTTTTTGCTTTCAATAAATAGGACTCCTTTATTCAACTATTCATAAAATAACCTCATACCTAAGCATTGGGATCACGCTTCAAATATAAGTGCTTTTGTTAATCTAGTAAACAATATTTTTATAGTCGCGTAATTGTAAACTCAGCCTTCTCATTCATATGTAGTAGTAGTTGTTTGTTAATTTCTATCTCCATTGGACTAACAATCGCTTTTTTATTTGAAAAATACCATATACGTTCACTTGGTCCTAATAATAGATTTGCTCCATCCTCATAATTTCCCATAAACGAAAGACTATCCACGTGAATTTCATTATTATTCATTGGTATAATCCCATATTCTTTTAATTTATTTGCTACTAAATAAATAGTATCTGTTGTGATATTCATTTCACCGATGTTTAGCACATGCTCGGTTGAAAAAGACAGTGAATCTATTTTAGGATTTACTTCCTGTCTTGCAATAAGCTCTATAATATTTTCTTCTGGGTCATAAAAATAACAAGAAAAGGCCTTCAATGTGGCAAAATATACTTCATCTTCTTCAGCTGAAAACAGTATTTCCGCATGCTCTTTTACCCAACCTTTTGCCTGTTGAAATAAATTACATGGAATATTTAAGGCAAAATGATATTGCTTTTGTACAGAAGCATGGACTTTTTCAAACGTGATCGTACTTTCACCAACGGCAACAGAAAAATAATCATCTGTATTTTTTATTAATGAAAATCCTAATTGTGTACTATAAAATTCCTTCATTTTATGTAAATCATATGCATATAGCTTTACTCTAGTAATTTTCATTGTAAGCATCTCCCCTGCCCTTTGTCTCATTTACTATACTAGACTCAGTAAATGAATACCTCATGCAAAAGAATGAACATCATCTTATAGTGGAATACGATCGCCTCTACTATTAGGCTGTGAAATAACTAAAAACTCTATATCTTCTCCTGTATCATTTCGCATTTGATGCGCTGTTAGCGGTGGAACTTCAATTCCTTCACCTTTTTGTAAAGTAATGGGATCACCGTCAATTTCGATTATTGCGGTGCCAGACAGCATAAAGAAAAATTGTTGTGCATGATGATGATAGTGGTTAGTTTCTGCTGTTTTAGCAGGCATACGCTCATGAATAATACTAAGCTCATTATTTTTAACTAAATGCCAGCCATCACATTGCTCTCCCCAACTATAATGCGCTGCATTTTGTTTGTTTATTTTCAAAATGATTACCACCTTCCTATAATATTATCCAACATATAGGTTATTTCTGCACCCTACCAATTACTAAAATTATGGACATACTATATAATATAGATACCACTACAAACAATCATAATTTATCATGTTAGGAGAGAGAAGAATGAATGTCAAAAAACAGTTATTTGGTATCACTCTCGGCTTTTTGTCTACAACAATACTTTTATATATCTTATTTGATTTTTTCTCTTGGTCAATTAGCCTCGGGTATTTATTAGGTATTTGTGTTTTTGCTATGATATTACTTTTCTTGAAAAGGACATAAATGCTTACTCATAATGTGTTTAAAAACTTTTCAAATTTATTGACACTCATAATTTCATGTGTCACGAACTGCCCATTATAAAATAATCCAAAGGTTGTCCAAATAATAGGACCATTCTGTGCTTCCTCTTTTGTGGTTATCTGATATGCATGAAAAGGAATGCCATTTTTCACAGTAACATCCCTTAAATCATTTATAACACCTACCGCAAAGGGACATTGAGCAGTATAATATATGATTATGCCATCACTCTGAGATTTTAGATCGCTCGTATGTAATTTAAATGATGGCTCAACAGCCACATCGTTAAATTTATAGACAGCTAGCTCAAAATAAGGTGCTGCATAATCTACAATTTTAAATCCCAAATGCTCAAAAAAACGTTTATCACTTAAAAAAGGAAGTTTTTTCTTTCCTACTATATGTACAATCCCATCCATTCCCTGCGCCTTAGCATCCTTTATACACTTTTCAAGTAATCGACTAGCATGATGCTGATTTTTATATTTACCTGAAACCCATAGACAATTTATATACATATAATTCGGTGCCTCAATAGGAGCCCAAGCATGCTGTGCAGGTAAATATTCGATAAAAACCTTTGCACGTTCATTCAATCGATAAAAAATCAAGCCATCATGTATGCGATCCATTAACCATTTTTTCTTTTCTATTACTGCTTGCTCGTATTGTTTAGCACCAAGCGCACAGCATATATGCTCCTGTTCAATCTGATTGCTTGTCATTTGAAGATACTCCACTTTATTATTCACCTCTGCCCTTTCTAAACTCCTAATCTCTGTTACCTAGTATTATACCAGATGGAAATATATTGGTTTAATTACCCATTTTCAGAAACAAAGAAAATCTGAATTAATTACTTCCAAAGTCATTGTGTCCGGATTTTTTCGAGTGAACTCGAAAAGCTCCTCTTCGAAATCCGTGACATCTGCCAGGGGCTTTGAACCAATATGATGTTGGACATTCAGTTGTGTGTTGTTGTTGCTGTCGCTTTTCGCTTTCGCACAGATAAAACCGTGTTGTTGCTGTCGCTTCGCTTTCGCACAGATAAAACCGTGTTGTTGCTGTCGCTTCGCTTTCGCACAGATAAATTGCCATAGGACGTGGGGTTCTTAGTCTGAGTGCCTCTATTTCAGCAGTCGTTTGTAAGCCCGCTGAATAGGAAAAAATCACATTCATCTCGTCACCTATAAAGGTAGAAATATTCTGATGAATCAAGATAAATTGTTCAGTCAAATTTGTTTAATTCCAATGCTTTTTGGTCAAAATTCTATTATCTAGAAATGGAGGGATACATTTGAGATACAGAAAATTAATACGTACCCCTTTACATGAATATTTGGCTAAAAAATCAAGCGTAGACACTCTTACTTTGCTGAAGACAAAGACTAAGCATATTGATGATGTGCTATTTAAAAAAATCCCTACTAATGAAGGCATTGTTACTATTATTTACTGCTATTCATTGGTAGAGCAGCTCACTTTACAAACAATGATTTATACACCTTTAGCAAATTATATCCATCAAATTCATCAAATCTCAGATTGGATTGATGGGACAGACGATAAAGTAATCGAAAGTAAATTAAATGCAGGGCAAACGCTTATATATTTTCATAGCACTAAACAGCTAGTAAGTATTGATACGTATAGTGCACCAACTAGGGCTATAACGGATACTGAAATAGAATCAACAGTCATTGGGCCACAAGATGCCTTTACTGAATCGCTTGAAACGAATATTTCACTGGTGAGAAGACGTATTCGCAATCCCTTGCTTAAAAATGAGAATTATGTAATCGGCATAGAGGCAAATATTCGTATAACAATCATGTATATGGAGGATATTGTTAATCACAAAAATTTAGACAATCTTAAACATCGCATTAACAATATTAATTACCCTTCATTTACTGATATCTCTATATTGAAACAATTAATAGAGGACAATCCTTTGTCGCCTTTTCCACAATATTATATGACTGTTCGACCAGATAGTGTTAGCCAGTACTTAATTGATGGAAGAATCGCTGTTTTTATGGATAATAGTCAATCAGCCATTATATGCCCAACATCCTTTTTTGAAATGTTCATTTCAATTGAGGACTATTATAATCGTTGGACAACAGCATCATTACTACGCATTCTACGCTTTTTTGGATTTTTCTTAACAATTATCATTACACCGATGTATATATCAGCATTAACATTCCATCCCGAAATATTACCATATGAACTTTTATTAAATCTACAAGAATCAAGAAGTAAAGTACCTTTCCCACCACTTTTTGAAGTTTTATTTCTTGAGCTCATTATAGAAGTATTAAGGGAAGCGGGATCCCGAATGCCTGCAAAAGTTGGGCAAACAATTGGTATTGTTGGCGGGATTGTGATTGGTACAGCTGCTGTAGAAGCAGGGCTTATTAGTAATATTTTAGTTGTACTAGTTGCTACTTCAGCTCTCCTTTCATTCCTGCCACCTTATTTTTTAATGAGTAACACCAGTAGAGTAGTTCGCTATATTTTTATTATTTCCGCTGGCTTATTTGGACTTTTTGGACAAATGATTGCCCTGGCTTGGTTGATTATCCATTTACAGCATCTAAAATCACTCGGAACACCTTATATTGCACCTTTTATCCCTCGAAAGCTTACAGATTTACTGGATAGTGTTGTCAGATTTCCTATCAGATTTATTATTGCTAAAAAAGGGATTGCCAAATCACCAAAAAAATAGAGCATTTTCTGGGAGTTGAGGTAATGGTAATTGACTACAATTGATCAAAAATCATTAAATAAATATCATGTAATTTTTTTAGCACAAAGTCTAATGATTGGTACAGGACTTCTTTCTCTACCTCAAAAGCTAAGTTCTTTAGGATATAGCCAAGCATTTTTCCCATTAATAATGGGAATTATTGCTAGTATAACTTTATGGCCAATGGTTTGGCTCTGCTCAAAATATCCAAATGAAAGCTTATTTCGAATCAATGAAATTTTATTAGGTAAATGGTTGGGTAAATGCATTAATTTAGCTTTCACCCTACAATTCACAATTTTTACTGCTGGTATTATTAGTGATTATATGAATTTAATAGAGAGCACTGCTTTACCGGAGCAAAACATTACTCTACCAGTGCTGCTTATTATCATGTTGTTTCTTTATATTTTAAAAGGCGGCATTAAATCCGTTGCAAATTTTTGCATTTTAACTTTTTTCATTACACTAGGTCTTGTTTATTTTACTAGATGGGCCATTGAAAAAGGAGATGTCAGCCATTTTCTACCTATTCTTAATTTCTCAAGTCATGCGTTTTTTGATGCCTTAAAAAATGGCTATTTTTCTCTTTTAGGCTATGAATTAATTATGTTTTACTTTCCATATATCATTCATCAAAAAAAGGCTTTTAAACATTCACTCATTGGTATTTGGATTAGTATTGCTCTCTATGTTTTCTCTACTTCTGTTAGTGTGATGTACTATTCTGAATGGCAACTAAAAAATGTAAAGTTTACAATTTTAAATTTATTTAAAGCTGGTGAATTTTCATTTATCGAGAGAATTGATATTTTGGGCATGACTCTCTGGGTGTTTCACATTTTATGCGGTGTTTCAGGTTATGCATGGTGTGCAAAGAAAGGATTAGAATCGTTGGTGACCAAAAATCTAAAAAATATAAAGCATCTCTCTTTGATCATTCCAATTCTTGTATTTTGTCTCGCTGATATGCCCTTTTCGCAGGAATTTCAAAAGAATTTCTTCACAGGTAGTTATTATGTGGGTTATATCATTATTATTTGGCCTATTTTTTTAGGAATTGTATATTTGCTACGGAAAAAGAAGGTGGCTCAATGATAAGAGGTCTTATTTCAATACTAATAATTTGTGTCATGCTAATGACTGGTTGCTCTTCACCAGAGGAGAAGATTCCATTAGAAAAGCTGGGAATGGTTGGTGTGTTAGCTTTTGACTATATCGACGAAAATACAACTAAGCTAAGCGTAGCAATTCCTCAATTCCTACCAGATGTAGAACAAAATGTTCAAATCTTCACGATCGAGACGGAGCTAGTATCTGATGGAATCTTTCAAGTGGAAAGACTCTCTGATAAAAAAATTATTTTAAATCAATTACGGGTAGTGCTGATTAATGAGGAATTCGCACGAAAGGGTAATGTAGAAAAGATTGTAAAACACCTGTATAGAAGCGCTGAGGTAGGAAATAAGGTTTTACTAGCTGTTGTAAAAGGTTCTTCTTGTGAAGACTTGTTAAATGGCAATTATCCCGACAAGCCGAAAATTGATTTTTATTTAAATGATTTATTGCAGCCAAGCATTAACACCGCTTTTAACCCAAATACGAATATTCATGATTTTATCTATACACAAACGAATCCTGTAATTGACTCCATTTTACCAGTATTAGAAAAAAAGCATGAAAAGGTAGAAATAAAAGGGGTGGCCCTATTTAAAAATCAACATATGCACAACATAATTACACCTCATGAAGCATTAGTTATTCAAGCTTTACAAGGAAAAAAGCAGCTATCTCCGTTACCAATAGTATTGGATCAAGATAATGAAACAGAAAAGGTTTTTCTTGATTTAATTGAGAACGATGTAAAAATGAAAAGCAATAAAGATATCGAATCACCTAAGCTGTCTATTAATTTAAGTATCAAAGGGACTCTAAGTGAATATAAAGGAAAACGAGAGAACAATTTAAATACACCAGCCAAATTATCAAAGCTTGAAAAAGATGTTAGTAAACAAATTGAACGAGAGATTCGAAATTTTATTCAAAAAACAATTGAACAAGATATCGATCCAATCGGATTAAGTGAAAATTTCCGCAGGTATTATCATGGGCAATGGACAAATGAATTAACAGATAAAATTCTAAATAATCTAGAATTTGATATTCATGTACAAACATCGATTATAAGTACTGGCACATTAAAATAAGTTTATCTGTATAAACAAATCACATCAAGCAAATGAATTAAACTAAGAATCTGCTACTTTTTAAGTCAAAAAGTTAGTAAGTTCTTTTCATATGGATAATAAAACCATCTCAAACCAAATCAATTTATAATTTTTTTCAAAAACGTATAGGAAGCTTTCGATGACATAGCACAGGAAATTTGATACAGTTGTTATATTATTTTACTATGGAAAGGTTTTTAACAATGAATTATATACAATTTATGAGAAATTTTATTGGTCATGAAACATTAATGACAATAGGCTGTGGTGTTATTATTGAAAAGGATCATAAAATATTATTACAGCATCGACTAGATGTAGACAATTGGTGTATACCTGGTGGCTTAATGGAAATAGGTGAAACATTTCAACAAACAGCTATTAGAGAAGTATTTGAGGAAACTGGTTTAGAGGTTTTTAATTTGGAGCTATTTGGAATTTATTCTGGTAAAGACTGCTTTGCAGAGTATCCAAATAAAGATAAAGTTTATAGTGTTCAAATTATTTTTAAAGCGTTGGATTTTAAAGGTGAAGTAATACAAAAATCAGAGGAAAGCAGAGAACATAAATTTTTTGCCAGAAATGAGCTACCTTCTAAGTTAAATCCTCGACAAAAAAATTTTATTATGGATTGGGTAAATAATGTGAAGTTACCTATTGTAAATTAATTCTATTTAAAAATACAGAAGAGGTGGATATAAATTGAGAAACATTCTAACGAGTATCTTAAGTATTATTATTGGATTAACGGTTGGTTTTCTCTTTATGGGCAAAAATATAGACACCTCCAATAAATATACACTTATACTAATTTTAGCAGTAGCTATTTTAGCCCTAATACCAATTTATCGTAAATCTTATATGAGATGGAAGGATGAACAGAGGAATTAATTAATCTCGCCTGCTCATTTTGAACAAATTGTGTTCCTAAATTAGCTTTTTTTCAGCATCAGGAATAGATTCAAATAATAAAAAATATGAAATTTGGTGTTAAAATGAAAATAACCAGTAAAGAGAAATTATTGTGGACTAGTATTTGCTTAACCATCTTTTCTATATTTCTCGTATCTTATCCATCTAATGATTTTGGAGGACCAATTCGTTGGGTCAGTTATAAGGGGCAACAAGAAATACAATCAGCATGGTCATTCTTTACACCAACTATTTTTACACAAACTCATTTTCATATGCTCTATTTTTTTATCAATGTCTTTCTAATCTATTTGCTTTTAACCTATAGCAAAAAAATATTTATTTATATCAAGTCAAAAAATTAGAAATACAATATCCCTGAATTTGGTGAGACCATCTTGTTTTTAACGGATGTAAAAAATGGTTAGGATGCAAACTGGCCTTATTAATACCTCGATTTGCATATCCTAACCGTTAATTACAACCTCAGAGTATTCTTTTCGTTTTGAAGGTTTCTAGAAATTCATCCTGATAGCCTCCAAGCCCTTCCAAGATATAGACGATTTATGGATATCGAGTTTTTTTAATTTATAGCGCTTTCATCCATATAAACAACTTCCCAGATATGTCCATCTAAATCATGAAAACCCCATCCATACATGAATCCATGATCTTGAGGGTCACTATAGAATGTTGCACCAGACGCCATTGCTTGGTTTACCAACATATCTACTTGCTCCCGATTTTCGGCTGATAAACAAAAAATCGCTTCTGCAGAAGTTGAGGTATCCGTAATGTCCTTTTTAGTAAATTCTTTGAAACGGTTTTCTATCATGAGTAATGCAAAAATATTTTCGCTAATAATCATAGACGCCGTAGTCTCATCACTGAATTGTTGGTTGAACTCAAAGCCTAACTCCCGAAAAAACTGAATAGATTTATTTAAATCTTTCACCGGTAAATTAATAAAAATATTTTTTGATTGAAAAGCCATTTTCCGCACCTCCAAAATTTAAACAAATTACTTTTTGAATTTGTTCCTTAATATTTCCCTTACTTAGACCTCTGTGAAACAAATCACGAAATCTATATCGAACTCTAAGTATTTCTTTAAAGAAAGCTGAGCTTCATTTATTACTCGATTGATACTGTAAGCAATCAACGTTTTACTGTGCTGTAAATATAAGTTTATATGTCCTGGTGTATGAATAACGAATTCCGCCACAATACGGTAATTCTTGCCCATCTTTTAAGGTTTCAATCACCTTGCCCCTAGGAAGGTTCTCAAGATGTCCATTTTTTATCAAAGGAACTTCTCTTTGGATATAAGGTTTATCCAGTTGATGAGAATAAACTTTGATATTACCTCCCCTTTCCAGTAATAGCTCAGGAATACTACCGATATGATCAATATCCTGGTGCGTCAAAATGATATATCAAACGGTATGCCTATTTCTTCAATTGCCAACGTAGATACTCCATTTGCTTAGGAAATCCAATGTCTAATAAAACAGCCATTTCTTGATCACATAAAAGAGTCGGATGAATAATAAATCCTTGGTGATTAATTACACTAGAGTTCCATATACTATCTAGCCTAAATACTAAGTTCTGTTTCCCTTCAAAAAGTTCCTGCTAATCCATTTATTTTGCTAACTTCAAGAGGTCGGATTTCGTTTTTTTGAAAACTATCAAATTTAAGATTTTCAGAAGTATAAAGTATAAAAGTGCTGCAAAAAATCCAATCAAAATAAAGATAAGAAGTCTATTCATATATGTAACAGCAGAAGTTAATAAGTATACTATTCCTCCTATGATTGCTCCACTCACACAATAGAGTACTGCTTGATTTAATTGATTTTGAATTTTAGTGTCGATTATCCAAGAAATAATAACTCCCAAAATCCCATAGATAACTAATGAATATCCAATAAACATCCAGAATAATGTTTTAGATGAATATCCGCCCGTTTCACTTACTTCCTCCTCGATTGGAGTATAGCCCAAATATAAACTTAAGACCCAAGAAAAAATTATTGCAGAAATAATAGAAATTATTATTCTTTGAATAAATGATTGTAACATTGAGTACTCCTTCATAATATTATTGACTCTTTTTCACTAGCATCGCATAAATATTAACCGAAATTTCAGTTTTATTTTTTTCTACAATTAGAAAAAAACAAAGACACGTAAGCAGAGGTAGTGAACATCCATTTTTTTACTATAACCTTTGACGAGGACAACAGAGATGAGAAATCCCTTATGGTACGCATTTTCCTTTGATTTTTCGAAGCCAAATGTGGGCAGATTTCCACCACGATACCTTCAAGAAACG
>NZ_JBYTBB010000095.1:0-16331 GCF_058788755.1 Lysinibacillus sp. FW301-JW8 | reverse complement strand
TTATAATATTGCACCGAATATTTCGCCCGTGTGTCATCCAAAATATCGCCTGTGTAGCAGATCGCTGCCTCGGCAATTTTCCCTGATTGACGTGCGGCATCAATGGCTGTTTCCATCCCTTTTATCCAGTTTAAGCTATCGAAAATACGGAACACATCAATCCCTGATGCCGCTGATTCTGCGATAAATTCACGGATTAAATTATCGGGATAGTTGGTATAGCCGACCGCATTGGCCCCGCGCAGTAACATCTGGAATAGCACATTTGGCACCTGTTCACGCAGCTTTACAAGACGCTCCCATGGGTCTTCTTTTAGGAAACGGTAGGCTACATCAAACGTCGCCCCTCCCCACATTTCGAGCGAGAAGAAATTATGCATCAAGCGCGCTGTGGCGTCGGCAATTTGGAACATATCCTGTGAACGCACACGTGTTGCCAGCAGGGATTGGTGTGCATCTCGGAACGTTGTATCTGTAAGCAGTACATCTTCCTGCGCCTGAATCCATTTCACAAGCCCTTCTGCTCCTTGGGCATCTAAAATTTGCTTTGTCCCTGCTGGTGGCACGATAAATGGCTCCACTTTCGGCATGCCTGGCTGGACAAAGATTGGCTTTGCCTGCTTCTCTACCCCTGGGAAGCCATTTAATGTCACATTGCCAATATAGCTTAACAGCTTTGTCCCACGGTCCTTGCGCACTGGGAAATGAAATAGTTCAGGTGTCGTATCGATAAAGCTTGTATCGAAGGTACCTGTTAAAAATTTCTCATGCGTCACGACATTATTTAAAAACGGAATATTTGTTTTAACCCCACGAATACGGAATTCTTTTAAGTTACGGTCCATTTTCGCAGCAGCTTCTTTAAACGACATTCCTGATGTTGAAATTTTCACCAGTAAGGAATCATAGTATGGTGTCACAACAGCACCCTGGAAGCCATTCCCTGCATCGAGACGGACCCCAAAGCCACCGCTCGAACGATACACCATCAGCTTGCCTGTATCGGGCATAAAATCATTGGCAGGGTCTTCTGTTGTCACACGCGCCTGAATCGCATAGCCAATCATTGGCATCTCTTCCTGCTTAGGTAGATGAATTTCTTCACTGTGTAGGGCATAGCCTGCCGCCACCTTAATTTGCGTATGCACAATATCAATACCTGTAATCATTTCCGTAATGGTATGCTCTACTTGAATACGAGGGTTGACCTCGATGAAATAAAATTCTTCACCCGCCACTAAAAATTCCACTGTCCCTGCATTTATGTACGAGACATTTTTCATTAGCTGCACAGCCGCCTCACAAATTCGATTTCTTAAATTTTCTGAAATTGAATTCGACGGCGCGATTTCAACGACCTTTTGATGGCGGCGTTGAATCGAACAATCACGCTCATAGAGATGCACGATATTGCCCTGTTGATCGCCAATAATTTGCACCTCAATATGCTTTGGCTTGATAATTGCCTTCTCTACATATACTTCATCCGAGCCAAAAGCTGCCTTTGCCTCTGATTTGGCCCGTTCATAAGAAGAAGCAAGCTCCTCTGCTGTATGCACAAGACGCATCCCACGACCACCACCGCCAAGTGCTGCCTTAATCATCACTGGATAGCCATAGGTGCTAGCAAATGCCTCTACCTCTGTTAAATCAGCGACTGGACCATCTGTACCAGGAATAACAGGAATTCCTGCAGCAATGGCTTGTGAACGTGCTTTGACCTTATCTCCAAACATATCTAAATGTTCAGAAGTAGGCCCGATAAACACAATGCCCTCCTGCTCACAACGACGTGCAAATTCTACGTTTTCTGATAAAAAACCATACCCTGGATGAATGGCATCCACGCCCGCATCTTTCGCAATCGCGATAATGCCCTCAATATCTAAATAAGCTTCAATCGGCTTTTTACCCGCCCCTACTAAATAGGCCTCATCTGCTTTAAAGCGATGAAAGGCGCCACTATCCTCTCGTGAATAGATGGCTACTGTTTGGATATGAAGCTCCGTGCAGGCACGGAAAATACGAATCGCAATTTCTCCCCGATTGGCTACGAGAATTTTGTTGATTGACTCCATTGATATCCCCCTTTATGATTGTGATTTTTTCCTTTCTACCTTTTCAAACATAGAAACATTAATCAATATTCCCATAGCTAAAGATAGTATTATTATAGATGTCCCGCCATAGCTAATAAAAGGCAGCGTTACACCGGTTAACGGGATTAACCCAGTTACACCCCCAAGATTGATAAACGATTGAAAACCAATCCAGCTTGCAATACCAGCCGCAATCATACGTGCCAGTGGATCTTTCGTACGCAAAGCAATTGAAAATCCTTTATATATAATAAATCCTAGACCACCTAAGACGACTAGCACTCCCCAAATACCTAATTCTTCCATAATAATCGCCATAATAAAATCTGTTTGTGGTTCTGGTAAATATCCCAATTTTTGAATGGACTGACCTAGTCCCCTTCCTTCTAAGCCGCCTCCGCCAATGGCATAATAACTGTTAACAACTTGATGACCACTACCATTTTCATACTCAAACGGGTTTATGAATGATTTAATACGGCCCATACGATTATCCGTTAACATATCCCCTTTAAACAGCATTAGTATACCAAAGATGACGCCTCCAAAAGCGCCTAATACCCCAAAAAACTTCCAAAACGTTTTAAAAGGAATGCCACTCACTGCTACAACACAAACAGCAATTCCACACAGAATAATACTTGCTCCCAAGTCGGTTTCAAATGCTACACCAGCAACAACAAGAATCCAGAGGAAAATTGGATAAAATATTTCTGTTGGTTGTAGCTTTTCAAACGTATGCTTTTGCGCTTTCCGATAAAAAGCAGCAGCAAAATATAAAATGATAAATAGCTTCGCATATTCAGAAGGTTGAAAGTTACCAAAACCAGGGACATGAATCCAACTTTTTGCCCCTATTCCTACTTCATCATTACCAGCAACTTTTACCCAAGTAAAAAGGACAACTAGCACAGCCGTCAATAACAACATAACTTTTTTATTCGCATAATGCTTATACGGGAAAAATGCTGCTACTAAAAACCCAAGAAAAGCTACAATTAAATTGATTACTTGCTTGTGATAATAGTGATCTGGGGCATATTCCTTCCGAATTGCCACCATCATACTTGAACTATAAATCATTACCAAACCAAATAAGCTTAGCAATAGGACCGTAAAAAATAATGGATAATCAAAATTTTGTGCATAACGTTTTAAGTATTGTTTCATTGGAAAACCTCGTTCTAGAAAAAAAACTCAAATCGCAGATTGCGTTTGAGTTTTTTCTTTTTATTTGTCTGTATACGCGTCATGTAGTACAGAAAGCTCTTTCTCGAGTGAATCGAGAATTTCTTTGCCTTTTTCGCGCTCAATCAGTCCAAGCTTCACAGCAAAGTCAATTTCACGTGAAAGGCCGAACATTTGTGTATCTAATACTTCTTCATATAAAGGGCATTGTGGCATTGTTAGATGATCCATTTGTACTCGAATAAGGCGAGCAATTTTGTCTGCATCAGCAACTAAAAGCTCCAAAGCCTTCTCCTGAAAAGAAGTTTGTGATTTCGTATCCATGAGGACGCCCCCATTATCTGATATTTCTTCGATTCTATCTTAATAAAGTTTATCTTTTAGTCGTTAAAATTGCAAGTGTCTTCGTTGGAAAAATAGCGAATTCAAATTATATTTCTTTATTATCTCTAGTCATTAGCGTTATACTATTTCATGGATATACAAGATTTAAGGAGGATTTCTATTATGGAAACAATAATTCCTATCAAGGGTGCAGTTTCATTTCAACTAACATTAGATCCTACAGTTTGGATTTTCGATGATCGTAAATTAGATTTAAAAACATACTTCACATCACAAGACGTGGAGGAAGATAAGGATATTAAATATATGCGTGAGGTTGGTGCTCATTGGTCACGTGAAATAATGGAAGGAGCAACTTTCCCTCCAACATTAAAATCTGAGCGCAAATTTGATCGTAAAGGGATGGAGACAGGTACTTTCGGTATCGAATTAAGCCCCTTCTTGAAAAATGCTGAAATGAAGCCTGAAGCGACAACAATTGTTATTGAGTGTGAAGATGGCAAAGAATATCCGTTCTCAATTGCGGAGGCACAAACGCTTATTTTAAAATATAGCCAGGACGGCAAACCTCTTCTAGAAGATGGTCCTGTCCATGTGCTCTTTAAAGATGGATCGAATGTAGACAACCCTATCAAAAATGTATCAGCCATTCGTGTTGAATAGGAGGGAATGCAATGCGTGTAAAATGTGTCATTTGCGATACAATTAGCAATTTAGACGATGATTTACCATTAGCAAAAAAATTACGCAATCGACCAATTCATACGTATATGTGTGACACATGTCATGATCGTATTAAAGACAATACGCTCGCACGAATAGAAACTGGAAATTTCCGCTTTTATCGTACTTCACCACAAATGGATAAAGATTTTTAAATAAATATTGTTATAAAAACGAAAACATTCCGAGATATGAGTATTCTCGGAATGTTTTCATAGTGTTGAAAAATTAAATAGTCAAGGGACTCTTTGTAAATATTTAGTCAATATGAAGGTGATTTCCGTTCCAGGCTACTCGCTTTCCAGTGGGCGAGCGACGAGCCGCTTCCTGCGCTAACGCTCCGTGCAGGGTCTCGTCTGTCTCGCTATCCCACGGGAGTCGAGTAGCCTTGCACTCCAATCAGCAATAGTATAGAACTTTAAATATATTCTTCCCTCAAAAGTAAAGTAAAAGCATGTTACTCACCAACATTAAATGAATAAAATATTGGTACAATTCTACAGCTATTAACCTACATTTTATGCATAAAACTACTTTGTAACTTTACATAAAGTACTGCTCTGCTTTCGCATAGAAAAATGTTATCAAAGCTCCATTTTTGCACAATATAGTGATGGCTAAGACTTCAAATTTATCACTATAAATTTGTGTGAAATGCCAGAAGAAAATACTATGAGCAATGGTTGATTGGAGTGTAGACTGAGTGACTCCTCGGGGATTCAGCGTCACAGATGAGACCCTGGAGCGAGCAAAGCGAGTGAAGCGGCTCATCGGACGCCCCCAGGAAAGCGCTCAGTCGGAACGGAGATCAACCTCTCGTTTTGAAAAAGGGCTATACTTTTTGATTTGTCACCTTGATTTCATTGACATAATAGTATTTCAACAACGAAAACATTCCGAGATATGAGTATTCTCGGAATGTTTTTTGTTTATTGATTAATGGTTTGAAATATCATAGACATCATGCAATAATAATTTCCCATAACAATAAAAGCGAGGCATCCCACAACACTGAGATAAATCTCGCTTTCATTCTTTTAATTCGAATTAGGAGCCGCTTCACCTTATACCTTATTCTTTATAACCATCTTCTCAATCAACTCGACCACTTGATACATAATTGTCGCAAAAAAGGCAATGATGAGCAATGACATCAGAACTAAATTAAAATTAAATACTTGGAAGCCATAGATAATTAAATAACCAAGACCTTTTGAGGCAACTAAAAATTCACCCACAATAACCCCTACCCATGATAATCCTACGTTTACCTTTAAAGTTGAAATA
Organism: Lysinibacillus sp. FW301-JW8; assembly: GCF_058788755.1. Lineage (NCBI taxonomy): Bacteria > Bacillati > Bacillota > Bacilli > Caryophanales > Bacillaceae > Lysinibacillus > Lysinibacillus sp. FW301-JW8. Next base: position 10,689 of record NZ_JBYTBB010000095.1, on the reverse strand, counting down.
ATCGTTGGGAAAGAGGCTGGTAGTATGACTTCTTTAAATATCTGCCACCTTGTAGCCCTAAAAGTTTGTAATACTTTACTATAGTTCGGATCTACCCCTTTAAAGGCTGTATAAACAACAATGGTTGTAATAATAATCGAAATTAATGCACCCATTGCAATTATCGAAAAATACCCTGGTCCTAGTGCAACAATTAAAATAGGTCCCAGTGCAACCTTTGGCATAGCATTTAAAATCACTAAATAGGGATCCAATACCTTCGATAACATAGGGGACCACCACAAAATAATAGCTATTAATGTACCTAGTAAAGTACCAGCAACAAAACCAATAATCGTCTCCATCAACGTGACGCCCACATGCAATGTTAACGAACCATCACTTACTTTTCCAATAAAGGTTTGCCATACATGTGTTGGTGAGCTAAAAATTAACCGATCAATCCATTCAAATCTAGAAAGAAGCTCCCATCCACCAAAAAAAATGAGTAAGATGATGAGCTGATAAAGTCGAACAAAACGTTTTTCCTTTTTTAACATTTGTTGATACTGTTTAAAAGGTGTATTATCCAAGGCTCTCCAGCTCCTTCCAAATATCTTGGAATACATCTGAATATGCTGGATGTTGTCGCACATCAAAAGGTGATAGCTGTTGTAATGCTTCAGGTATTTCAAAAACTCTGTGTAATGTACCTGGATTTGCTGAGAAAAGAAATACCCGTTCACTCATCGCAATTGCCTCACCAATATCATGAGTGACAAGAACTGCTGTTTTTTGATAGGCCTTTAACGTTTCAACAACCAAATCCTCAAGCTTTAGCTTCGACTGATAATCAAGTGCCGAAAACGGTTCATCTAGCAGTAAAATCTTAGGATTTACTGCCAACGTTCTGGCTAATGCAACACGTTGCCGCATACCACCGGACAGCTCTCGCGGGTAATTGTTGCCGACATTCGCTAGCCCCACTTCTCGCAACAATGCATTTGCGGTTACTTTATGAGTTTTATAGCTACGCTCCATAATCTTCAAGCCAATCGTAATATTGTCCTCAATATTTTTCCATGGAAATAAATAATCTTGCTGAAGCATATAACCAATAAGTGATTGATTTTGTGTCGATATTTCCTCACCATCAATATATACCTTGCCTACTGTAGGTGGAAACAAGCCTGCTATGATGGACAATAAAGTTGTTTTCCCACAACCACTCGGTCCAATAAATGAGACAAACTCGCCTTCACGAATGCCTAAATTAATATCACATAATACATCCTTTGCCTGTGTACTCGAAAAATAGCTATGGTGAATATTTTCTAGGTTTAAAAATTCCATATTACTCAGCAGCCTTTTTCGCAAAAGTTGTATTCACAAGTTTTTCATAATCCACTCGTTGAGGAAGTTCACCTGCTTCCTCCATAATCTTTTGCAAGTTATCCCATTCCCCCTTCTCCAGTATAGGATCTGTCGCATAAGAGCCCTGAGATTTATAACGCTCTACCACTGTTTCAATTAAAGCTATATCCACATTTTCAAAGTATGGCTGAATAATTTTAGCCACTTCAGCAGCACTCTCTTTTTGTACAAAATCCTGTGCTCGTTTCAATGCATTTGTAAAGCCTTGTACTGTCTTCGCATCATCGTTTAAATAACTGCTTTTTGCCATAAACGAGGTATAAGGTAAATGGCCAGATTCTGTACCAAATGAAGCAACAATATAGCCTTTCCCTTCTTTTTCAAACACACTTGCAGTCGGTTCAAATAGTTGTACAAAATCTCCAGTTCCAGAAGCAAAAGCCGTAGAAATATTTGCAAAGTCAATGTTTTGAATAAGTGTTAAGTCTTGAGTTGGATCTATGCCATGTTTTTTCAATACAAATTCTCCTGCCATTTGCGGCATTCCACCCTTACGTTGGCCTAAAAATGTGGAGCCTTTTAATTGATCCCAAGAAAAATTATCTATCTTATCCCGTGCAACTAAAAATGTACCATCTGTTTGAGTGAGCTGTGCAAAATTTTGAATTGGGTCGTTTGCGCCCTGAAGTGTCACATAAATAGAGGTCTCTGATCCAACTAGAGCAATATCAATTCCATCTGACAGTAATGCTGTCATTGTTTTATCCCCACCAGCTATTGTCTGTAGCTCCACGGAAAGTCCTTCATCTTCAAAGAATCCCTTTTCAAGAGCAACGTACTGTGGTGCATAGAAAATTGAGCGCGTCACCTCTCCAACTTTGACTTTTTCAAGCTCATGTTTATTACACGCTGTCAAAGAAAGGAGAAGTACAGCAATTACACTTAAAAACATACCTCTTTTAAACCACCGCATTCCTTTTCCTCCTTGTTTGTTGAAAATAAGCCTATCGACATTAACTTATTCACCTTAGAAGGTTTCGGTGCCTATCTTATCAATTATGCCTCGGCATAATTGCGTCCGAAATCGACTTTGTGTTAACACAAAGTCGATTCCGTGACATCCGCTGAAAAGAAGCTTAAATTCGCATTCATCTCACCACCTATAGAGGTGGGAGACTTCTGTATCTGTCGCTATGCTTTCGATACAAAAAACATTTGCTGAAAGAAGTTAAAACTGTTCTACACCAAATATTGAGATGGTACTTCCTCTCCGATGTTTTGACAATTTTATCCTTCATTTTTTCTCTCACTAAAAAAGAAAACAGCCTTAGCTATTCAACGCTAAGACTGTTTCTCAAATATAGTTATTTCACTGATTTGTAGCTTGTTGCTCATCTCTTTTTTCACGCCACATACGTGTTTTATAGACAATTAAAATTAATGCCGCTACAATAAGCCCTTCAACCATTGGAAGATATAAAGCAAAAAATGTTAACAGAACACAACCTAAAAACAGGAAAACATAAATAATAATATTTTGTGATCGTTTTAATTTCTTTGCAAAGCCTAATTTATAGACAATTGCTGAAAGTAGAAACACAAGGAAAAATAGAACATAGCCAGCAATATCATAGTTAGGCATATTCTCATATAAAAAACGTGTAATTCCAGCCATTTTTTTATAGGCATCTTCTGTTTCCTTTGCATTTACCTGTGCAGCTACTTGAATAACATTCAGTTCCCCCATTAAAGCGGACTTAATATCCAAGACCCTCTTCCTTTCATGGAAGCAAAAAATTATTGTTCAACGTTTTTAAGTTTTTTCGCTATTCTTTCACGTTCATTTTTATCTAGAATTTGCTTACGAAGGCGAATAGTCTCTGGTGTAATTTCTAGGTACTCATCATCATTTAAGAATTCTAACGCTTCTTCTAGTGTCAATAAACGCGGCTTTTTAATAACGTTTGTTGCATCTTTTGTCGCAGAACGAACATTCGTTTTTTGCTTCATTTTTGTAATGTTTACAGTGATATCATTATCACGTGTATTTTCACCAACAATCATACCTTCATAAATTTCAGTACCTGGCTCTACAAATAGTGTACCACGGTCCTCTACTTGCATCATACCATAAGTTGTCGATTTACCAGTTTCCATAGATACTAAAACACCCTGATGGCGTCCGCCAATGCGACCTGGAATGGAAGCTTGATAACAATCGAATGTATGATTGATGATACCAAAACCTTTTGTCATTGACATAAATTCAGTTGTATAACCTATTAAACCACGCGCAGGTACAAGGAACGTTAAACGAACTTGACCATTGCCATTGTTCACCATATCTAACATTTCACCTTTACGTGTACCGATTGACTCAATAACTGAACCCACATTTTCTTCTGGTACATCGATTTGGACGCGTTCAAATGGCTCACATTTCACACCATCAATTTCACGAATAATTACTTGTGGTTTTGAAACTTGTAACTCGAAGCCCTCACGACGCATATTTTCAATCAGGATTGATAAATGAAGTTCACCACGACCTGAAACTGTCCATGCATCTGGCGAATCCGTATCTTCAACACGTAAAGATACATCTGTTTGAAGCTGTGAACGTAAACGCTCCTCTACTTTACGAGCTGTTACCCATTTACCTTCGCGCCCTGCAAATGGCGAGTTGTTGACTAAGAAAGTCATTTGTAATGTTGGTTCATCAATACGTAATGGTGTTAATGCCTCTTGATGTTCTACAGGACATACCGTTTCACCAACGTTGATGTCTTCCATACCTGATACAGCAATTAAATCTCCAGCTTTTGCTGACTGAATTTCTTCACGTTTTAAGCCAAAGAAACCAAAAAGTTTAGTTACACGGAATTGCTTTACTGTACCATCTAATTTCATTAACGCTACTTGTTGACCTACTTCGATTGTCCCGCGGAATACACGCCCAATACCGATACGTCCTACATAGTCATTATAGTCAAGTAAAGCTACTTGGAATTGTAATGGTTCCTCAGAGTTATCCACTGGTGCTGGAATAGATTCAATAACCTTTTCAAATAGGCATTGCATATTTTCCTCTTGATTTGCTGGATTAGAATCAAGTGAAGCTGTACCATTGACACCTGAAGCATAAACAACTGGGAAGTCTAATTGATCATCATCTGCACCCAGCTCAATAAATAGCTCTAATACTTCATCTACTACTTCAAGTGGACGAGCAGAGTCTTTGTCTACTTTGTTAACAACAACAATTGGTGTTAACTTTTGCTCTAATGCTTTTTTTAGCACGAAGCGTGTTTGCGGCATACAACCCTCATACGCATCGACAACTAGTAAAACGCCATCAACCATTTTTAAAATACGTTCTACCTCACCACCGAAGTCAGCGTGTCCAGGCGTATCAAGGATGTTGATACGAGTTCCGTTATAGTTTACCGCAGTATTTTTTGCTAAAATTGTAATACCACGTTCGCGTTCAATATCATTAGAGTCCATTGCACGTTCTTCAACATGTTCGTTTGAACGGAATGTACCAGATTGTTTTAATAATTGGTCAACTAAGGTAGTTTTACCATGGTCAACGTGGGCGATTATTGCGATATTGCGAAGATCTTGACGTAAGTTTGTCATTATTCCACTCCATATTCTTTTTTCGAATGTTTAACTGTGATATTATAGCACAAGAGGGATAGAAATGTCCTTATTAGAATTTTCATCATTCTAAAAAATATATTTGAATTACAAATTTTTAATATAGGAGGCTCGGCTATGAATCGTGCAAAATTCGTAATGGCCATTTATGCATTAGCAGCTGTTTTAGCAATGTGTTCTATCGGATATTCTGTGGCTGCTGAAAGTGGATTTGGTATTTTAGCAGGCATTTTGGCTACTTGTGTCATTTTTATGACAGCCTTTAAAATGAAACGCAAATTGCGTGAGCAAGGATTACTTTAATAGACATTTATGTTACAAAGAAGGAGCCTGTCTAAAAAAGACGGCTCCTTTATTATTCATAAGGTACAATATATTTTTCTAATAATTCTTTGTGTATGGAAGGATTAGCAATAATAAAAGTATCCTGATGAAGGAAATCAAAGCCTTCCCCGTGTAAATTTGTGGCAACAGCACCAACTTCCTGTGCGATAATAGCACCCCCTGCAATATCCCATGGCGATAAACGCATAGAAACATAAGCATCTAGCTTACCACTCACAACAAACGCTATTTCCATAGCTGCCGAACCATATGATCGTGTCCCTCGTACTTTACGAACCATATCAATAACCTTTTCATGATGAATATGGCGATTCGGTGCTACCCAATGTGCATTAATACCAATGATAGATTCTTCTATTTTTACTGACGGTAATTTTCGTAAAGGTGACTCATTGTACCAAGCGCCTTCTCCAGCTATTGCATAAAATAAGTCTTCACGCATCACGTCAAATATGTAACCAAGCTTTCCTACTCCATTTATGAATATACCAATGGAAATCATAAAATGGCGGTGTTGTTTAACAAAATTCATCGTGCCATCAATAGGATCAATAATCCATACAACGCCATCTAAGGATTCTACTTTTTCTCCCATTCCCTCTTCCCCTAAAATTTTGTGAGATGGATCAAAAGCTTTTATTTTTTCAATAAAGAATAATTCTGTTTCACGATCAATATTTGTCACAAGGTCATTGGCACCTGATTTTGTTTCGATAACCAAATTATACGAAAAAGCTTGTCTAATGCGGCTGCCCGCTTCAAAGATAATATTTTTCGCAAATTGATCCAATTGTTGCATGTCCATAAAAACCCACCCTTCGATTAAAAAAGCCCAATGCTTTGGCCTGATTTTACATATTTTCATGTTCTCACCATTTAAGAATATGCTGATTTCTTTTTCTCTCGATGTTAGCATGGTGTATACTGCACATTGTACTGCTAAAAACGTAAAACTTTTCATTATGATATAAAGTCTATTTTACCCTTTATAACAATAAAAATCACCTGCTGTCGGAATATTCAGCAAGTGATTTTCAAATTGGTATGAAATTTTTATTACGCATAGGCGTGCAAACTTTCAAGTTCCATCTGAATTTCAGTCAGACGTTTTTTACTTTTTTCAATTTCAGCTTCATTTTTTTCATTCATAGCATCAAAGAGAGAAGCTAATTCATAATCTAATTCCAACTGTAAAATGTGTTCATATTGCTTTTCAATGTCAACTTTACGTATAATTTTTACGATTGGTTTCATAAAAATCACTTCCTTTTTTTAATTTTTCACAAGAACATTTTGGATGTTCGAGAAAGTTCTTGTTATAAGATTTTTTCCCACTTTTCTAATAAAATAAACCTTATAAATCGAAAGGAGCTACTACCATTGCCAAAAATAAAGTGGACGAATAAAGACTTTAATGTTTTTCATATAGACGGTTTAGAGCAGAGAATGGATGCATTAAATACTACTGTACGACCAAAGTTTCAACTGCTAGGAGAAAATTTTTCTGCTTTCTTTTCCAGTCATCTTGGAGAAGAATTTTATCCTCACGTTGCAAAACACGCACGCAGAACTGTGAATCCTCCAAATGATAGCTGGGTTGCCTTCGCTCCGTACAAAAGAGGTTATAAATCCTTACCTCACTTTCAGATTGGTCTTTGGAGCACACATTTATTCATCGTCTTAGCTATTATTTACGAAGCGCCCGAAAAAAATGTGATGGCTCAGCGTTTAATGGCGAATAAATCATCACTAGAGCAGCTTCCTGAAGATTTTATTGTGTCTGGAGATCATATGTCTCCAGAAGCTACTCCTTTACAGATGGCAAAGGAGGACAAGCTAGATGATTTACTCCTTCGTTTGCGTGATATAAAAAAAGGCGAATTTTTAGTAGGTCGGCATATCCCAAGAGAGCAGGCAAGCAAGCTGTCAGCTAGTCAACTCAATCAAATAACGGAAGAAACTTTCAGTCATTTGCTCCCAATCTATAACGTCATTGTTGGAAAATAATATTCGATGTATGATGTTTTTATCCATATGACATAATAATGCAGATGATGTAACTATGTTAAATGTCGATTTATAAGTTGCCTACCTACATTTATATATTGTGGAAAATTTCCGATTTTATTCCTATTTTATCGAATTTTTTTGTAGATAAATAAATCATAATTGTAATATTTTACATTATTCAATAAAAATGATATTGATGTAGTGTATGCAAAGCACTCTTTTTTAACACACATATAGTGTAAAGCTCAAAAATAAAAAAGTGGACGTGAGAATAACTCACATCCACTTTTTTTAATGACGTTGTTTAGGAACTACTTTAATCAAAGTACCATCCATTGCTTCTTTAGTTAGTTTAACGACAGGGTAACTTACATAGCCACTGGCTTCTTCAAATTCACGAAAAATAGATTTTTCTTCTGCTTGTGAAGGGACAATTTGTTTAAAACGACGATACTTTGCCAGCATATTTTCACGTTTAATGCCCTTCTCGTATGCTTGCTCAATCCCTTCGAAGAATTGAACAACATCAACAATTTCTTCTGTAGACCAATCTGTTGAAAACGGATAGGAATATTCCATTAGACATAACCACCTTTACGTTATTGTCCCCATTTTACTCGGATACTTTCAGCTTCTGCAACCATACGAGCGATAAGCTCCTCAACTGTTGGAATATCATGGATCATTCCTGTAACTTGACCAGCCCAGCCAAATCCTTGGTCTTCCTCACCATCATAAATAAAACGTTTATTAGCAGCGCCACTAATGAAATCTTTTAAAGCTTCATATGTCGGCGTTTTCTCCTCGATTTCTAAAATTTTCGCTGTAAAATCATTGCGTAATGCTCGAGCTGGTGCACCAATAGAACGTTTAATAATTGTTGTATCAGCCTCACTGCTTGCCAGTAACGCCTCTTTATAAGCTTCTGATGCATCTATGCACTCTTTAGTCGCAATAAAGCGTGTACCCATTTCAATACCCTCCGCTCCAAGTGCCTGAGCTGCCATCCAACCTCGACCATCACCTATACCACCAGAAGCAATCACCGGTATATTTACACTGTCAACAACTTGCGGAACAAGGACCATTGTGCCGACATCATCACGTCCAAGATGACCACCTCCCTCTTGTCCAACAACCATCACAGCATCTGCTCCAAGTTGTTCTGCTTTTTGAGCTTGTCTACGTGCGGCTACAAGCACTAACTTTTTAATGTCGGTTCCTGCCAAAATATCAAAAATAGGTGCAGGATTCCCTCCAGTCATTGTTACTACAGGTACTTTTTCTTCCACTGCCACACGTACCATATCCTCATAGCCAGTGCCATACATGCCAATGGCAAAGTTTACACCAAACGGTTTATCTGTTAATGTTCGTACTTTCTGAATTTCTGCGCGCAATAAGTCAGGATCACGTAAACTCATAGCCGTTATTTGCCCGAGTCCTCCAGCATTCGACACTGCAGCTGCCAAATCAGCATATGCTAAATAGGCTAAACCCCCTTGAATAATTGGGTATTTCACATTTAAAAGTTCTGTCACACGTGTATTCCAATTCATAGTACCTCCCCTTTCGTACGTTACTAACTTCTCGAAATGATCAAAAAACCCTTTTATTTTTTTAATTAAAGTCTATTCTTTCATGTCGTAAGGTGCTATAATTCATTTGTTTTCTTAGATATTATAAAGTGAGGTGGTACCTGCGTTGTCACAATTAGAGACTCCTTTGTTCGACGTATTACTTAAACATCGGAACAGACATCCGATTCAGTTCCATATTCCAGGCCATAAGAAAGGTCAAGGTATGGATCCAGCCTTCCGAGAATTCGTCGGCGACAACGTTTTATCAATTGATTTAATTAATATTGCTCCACTAGACGATTTACATTCACCAAAAGGCGCCATTAAAGAAGCGCAAGCACTTGCTGCTGAGGCCTTTGGTGCTGATCATACATTCTTTTCCGTTCAAGGTACTAGTGGCGCCATCATGACGATGATTCTGACCGTCGTCGGTCCAGGTGATAAGATTCTAGTGCCACGGAATGTTCATAAATCAATTATGTCAGCGATTGTTTTCGCTGGTGCAATTCCGATTTTTATTCATCCTGAAGTGGACAGTGAATATGGTATTTCTCACGGAATATCACCTGAAGCTGTCGAAAAGGCTTTAAAAGCTTATCCAGACACAAAAGCAGTTCTTGTTATTAACCCAACTTATTATGGCTTTACAGCTGATTTAAAACGTATTGTCGAAATCGCACATGGTCGAAATATCCCAGTAGTTGTTGATGAAGCCCATGGCGTACACATTAAATTCCATGATGAGCTTCCGTATTCAGCGATGGAAGCAGGAGCCGATATGGCTGCTACGAGCGTACATAAGCTAGGTGGCTCCATGACACAAACATCAATCTTAAATGTACGTGAAGGACTTGTCTCAGCAAAACGTGTACAAGCTGTCTTTTCAATGCTGACAACAACATCGACATCTTATCCATTGCTGGCATCGCTTGATACAGCTAGACGTCAGCTAGCAATTCATGGCGTTGATTTAATCGATGATGCTTTACGCTTGGCAAAGGATGCCCGTAAACGGATTAATCAAATTCCGCATTTAAAATGTGCTGGAAAGGAAAAATTGCATTCATCTGCAACCTACGATATGGATCCTTTAAAGCTTCTAATTAGTGTAAAAGATTTGGGTATTTCTGGGCATCGAGCTGAGGAATGGTTACGTTATAATGCGAATATTGAAGTAGAACTTTCTGATCTTTACAATATTCTATGTTTAGTAACTTTGGGAGATACGAAAAAGGAGATAAATCTTCTTATTAACGCACTTAATCGTATGTCCAAAGCATTTGATTCAGAAGCTGCTATCACTGAAGCAGTAGTTAATGTTCCAGAAATTCCAGCTCTTGCTATGTCACCACGTGATGCATTTTATGCAGATACTGAGGTTGTTCCATTGGCAGAGGCGGATAACTGTATTTGTGCAGAATTTATTATGGTATACCCTCCTGGAATTCCGATTTTTATTCCCGGGGAAATAATTACACAAGAAAATATTCATTATATTCAAATGAATATTGAAGCAGGTCTACCAGTACAGGGGCCTGAAGATTCAACATTGAAAACAATTCGTGTTATAAAAGAACGTAAACCAATTATTTAAATAATAATATCTTTCACAATCAATTAGTTCTAATATAAAAACCGTATGATCCCTTGCATCATACGGTTTTTCATGTTGTTGAAATACTATTATGTCAATGAAATCAAGGTGACAAATTAAATAGTATAGCCCTTTTTCAAAACG
>NZ_JBYTBB010000094.1:0-16768 GCF_058788755.1 Lysinibacillus sp. FW301-JW8 | reverse complement strand
AGTCGTATTACATATAAATCATTATTGTATGGAGTAGATCTCATGGATGAAAAGGATTTAATTCGAAAGGCGAAAAAAGGAGATACATTGGCTCTTTCGAAACTGCTACAACAGAATTATTCGTTCCTCGTAAAGTATTTAATGAAAGTTACCCTTCAGCCACAAATCGCAGAAGATTTAACACAAGAGACGATGATGAAGTGTATTGAAAAAATCCAACTGTATAATGGTGAATCTAAGTTTTCCTCATGGCTTATCACAATCGCAACGAACCTTTTTATCGATCAACAGCGTAGAAAGAAGCGGGAGAAAAATTGGCTAGAGCAGGAACAAGCGCTCCGAAAAATGAAATGGAATGTAGCCAATATGAACGAAGAATGGACTGATGTACTTGATGTACTTGCTCAAATTAATGAAGAAATACGTATGCCAATCGTGTTAAAGCATTATTACGGATATTCATATGAGGAAATTGGAAAAATGATGGGTATTGCAGAAGGAACAGTAAAATCTCGAGTTTCAAATGGTCTAAAAAGTGTACGAAAGGAGTTGGCTGAACTTGAAGGAGCATGATTCTAAAAATAGTAATTCTATGTTGGATGTTGAAGATGAATTAACGGTTAGGCAATTAAAAGATGGTTTAGAAAAACTAAATCAATGGAATCCAGTATCTACTCCAAACTTACAATGGTTTCAACAGAATGTTGAATTAGAGAAAAAAAGAATACGAAAAAAACAATGGAAAGATCTCCTCACGTTTATCTCTGTTGCAGTATTTGTGCTTTCGGTTGGGATTGCTGTCGTTTATCGCCAGCCAATTCTTTTTCTTTATTTTCAGCTTGTGGGGATTATCTTATTGCCCTTAGCTCTTAACAAAACTAGAAAGAAGGTCAGTAATGAATGATCTCAAACGAACTAAGTAGCACACCACTTTGGTTATGCGTCGTGATTGCATTCATTCTGATTTGTCAGAGCTCATGGATGTTTTGGGATGCACGGAAGAGGGGACACAATGGTTGGCTATGGGGCTTTTTAGGCCTTATTCAATTTCCAATGTATCTTATTATCTATCTTATTTTTACAAGAAAAATATTTAAAAGAAAGGTCTCAGGCTCAAATTCCTGAGATTTTTTTTTATATTTTTTAGTGAGTGAACGATTAGACGAACGTAATCGTATTAAGGGAAATAAACAATTTGGAGGAGAAAAATGAATGAACTGTTAAATGGAATCCCATGAGGAGCGGTTGCGCCAATTCTTGTCTTACAATTAGGAAATTATATCTATCATGTTGAGACAGAAGAAAACAATAATTAATATAACAAAAGAAACAAAGATACATAATTCAATAACTTTCAAACTAAAATCAAGGAGGTTACTTATGACAAAACAAAGCACTACCACTACAGAGCTTTGTGAAAAAGTTAGTGATATTCCGCGAATAACATTGTACCGAAATATCAAACTTTTATTGGACAACAATATTTTAACGGTAGTTTCTGAGAAAAAAATCGGGGGAGCTTTGAAAGAACCCTGGCCATGCATATTGAAGAAATAACGAAGCATAACACACTTGAAAATGCCTCTTAAAATGCTTTAGGGTTTTTAAGGAATAGATATACAAGATTTCGCAATTATTTTAACAGCGAAAATCAAGACCCTGGTAAAGATAAAATTTTTATGACTAACACAGTAATGATGACTGACATGAAATTTGACGGATTTCTTTTGGAATTACGAGGATTATTACTAAAATATAGCTTTGAAGTTACAGACGGAAGAAAAGCCAGAGATATTTCTATTATCTCTTCCCCCACAGAAAAGGAGTAATCATATTGAGTAAAATTAAAAAGAAAAAAGGTAAAAAGATAATGTATGTTTTTGCATGGATCTTAGGAATAATTGTTTGTCTGAATGTAATAGGATTTGCAATCAACAAAATATTCTTTTCAAATGAGCTTGAAGCTATCTCGCCTTACGGGGAAATGGTAGAAGTAAACAATCAGAAAATGCATGTATATTCAATGGGACAGGGAGAGAAAACCATTGTTTTGTTACCGGGTTTTGGGTTGCCTTTGCCAAGTGCAGATTTTGGTCCATTAATGAGAGAACTCTCGAAAGATTATACTGTAGTTACTGTTGAATATTTTGGAATGGGGTTCAGTGACGAGACAGATACACCACGAACAAATGAAAATTATATGGAAGAAATCAGAACAGCATTATCTTTGGCTGGTATGAAGCCACCATATGTCTTAATGCCTCATTCTGCGTCCGGAGTTTACAGCGAATATTATGCAGCAAAATATCCTAACGAAGTCTCTGCGATTATTATGTTAGACACAACTCCAACAGTAAAAATGGAATCTAATTTACAATCCTTCATGTTGGACCCCAAAACTGTAAAAATCACATATGGTTTTAATACGTTACTGCAAGAGACTGGATTAAGTCGAATCTACTTTGGATTGGTACCTTCTGCTCAAACAGTTGAAAATGGCTATATCGAAAAAGAAATCAGTGATAATAAATTATTTTCTTATCATGTTGTCAACGATACGATCATTAATCAGGCTTTGAGTTTAAATGACAATGTCAATGAGGTAAACAGTGTAGTCTTCCCTTCAGAAATACCTGTATTGAAGCTAATATCCTCAGTACAATTAAAACAACAAAAAGATGGAGAAGAGATTCAAAAAAATCATTTAAATCGACTTGGTGCAAACGCTGAGTCACAAATTATTGACGGCTCTCATGGATTCTTTCAAACTCATGTTACAGATATCAGTGATGCCACAAGTAATTTCCTTAAAAAAATCAACTAAGGGCTTGTTACAAATACAGACTAAAGGGAGCTAGAAATATAATCTCTTTATAATGCCATTCCTTTTAAACTGTCGTTTTACTCTTTATCTGAATTTTGGGTTTTGTCATGAAATATAACAAGAAATGGTTGGCTGATCTGAGTTAATTGACATGAGTGATAATTGATTAAACAGCTGTAGTATCCCAAAATATACTGATTCCAAAAGCTACTACTACTCCAGCAAAAATCCAACTCATAGCATATTTCTTTAACCTAAAATTATTTATACTCAACATTAAAAAGCAAAAAGTCATAACAAGTTGTATCCAAATTGGTCTATCAAAACTCTCTTTATACCAAATGAAGGAATAAAGAACACCGATAACCATAATAGACAGCACTGCTAACGCAATTCTATTAAATATGCTAGACTTTTGCAAACCTAAAAACCTCCTTAATATGGCTTTGTATTAAAATACCAATCACCAGTACCTCTTAAATGTTCATTCATACTAAAACCTGCAACGGAAGCAATTACTCTAACATTATCGTTTCTAATTGCATTGTACTTTGTTCCGTATCCTGTATCAACTAGACTCTTAGTTCTGTACTGATCATATGTTTTTTTCAGAAAATGTATTAACGGCGACACAGCACTGCAACATGCTTCACTGGTCGTACTTCCTGAACAGAAGATGGCAGTGGTTGTGTTGTCCTCCGGCGGTAGCAGCACTACAAATCAACTGATGGCGACTGAAATACTGCTCGCTGCGCTTAAAGAGAAGGGCACAATTAAGGATATCAAGCCGAACAAATCTTTTGCAAGCCTGTCAAAGCCAAAATGCCTCAAGACGTAGCGAAGAAAGCGGGTTTTTACGGCAATAGTTTCAGTCAATTCAAAATAGAAATTACGAAGAACTAATCTTACCATCTAATCCAGAAGAAAAATATTTATATACTGCGAATGGAAGCTTTATTAATGAGAAGGGTACCTCCAAGTTCAATTTCGTCACTGAGAAGAATGGACGAATTTATTTGAAGGATAGCACATATTCATCGCTGCCAGGTTTAGGGCAATCAGTGGTTACTCAATATGTAACCGAGAAACTAGAAAAGAATGTGCTATCGAAGGAAATCACTGCCGCATGGGCAAAGCGGGAAGGCGTCAAGTTGGATACAAAAAACATCTGCTGAATGAAGATAAATGAAATAAGCGAACGGGTATTTTTTGTTTTGGTGTGGATATTGACATTTATCCAAATAAATCATTGCGTTTTTTCCATTGTTTCCCCTTTTCACACAAACTATAATAATGCAGTAAATGATAATCATTTTCAATTAAAGGTAAGAAGGAAAGGGGCAATAAATGTGAAGAGATATCTTGGAAAGCGAATTAAACTATGGGGAGGGTGTTTCCTCCTGTTGTTATTGATATTATCGGCATGCAATAATTCTAATGGCAACACGTCTGATACACAGGTAAAGGAAAATGAGAAAATAGCTCAAGCTGATGTGCAGGCAGAGGAAAGTGAGAAAACAGTTCAATATACAACGATTACAGGTGAACAGATTGAAATACCTGCAGATCCAAAACGAGTGGTTTATATTGGTCAGACGATTGGTGATTTCTTGGCGATGGATATTCCCGTTGTTGGTAATAATCTTCCCAAAGATATTCCTAGTTTCTATGAAGGTAAACTTGAAGGAATCGTCGATATTGGAAATCCAGCTGACTTAGAGACGATTCTGACTTTAAAACCTGATCTGATTATTAACGGTTATTACAAGGCGGATCCAAACCATAATGAAGAATTATCAAAAATTGCTACTACTATCCCTTTCAACCCAGCTCTTCCTTATACAGAACGTGTAAAGGAGATGGGGAATATCTTGGGTAAACAGGAAGAGGTAGCTCAATTGATTGCTAAGTTTGAAACACAGTCTAAAGAAATGTTTGATAAGTTTCAATTAGTAGAAGGGGAAACCGCAACAGTTTTCTACCAGTTAGGTAAAACGCTTTATGTTATGGGCGATCGTAGCCTCGGTGCCATTATTTATGGAGAGAATGGCTTTGCTGTCCCACCAGCAGTACAGAAGAATGTTATTGATGTAGAAGGCGTGTCTTTCGTTACGGTTTCAGAAGAGGTGCTTTCAGAGTTTGCTGGTGATCATTTGTTTGTAATTGTACAAGAGGATGATGAAAGTGAGACAGAAGCTGATCGACTGCTACAAAGTCCGATATGGGGAACTTTGCCTGCAGTTCAAAAGGGAAATGTTTATGTTGTTCCTAATGAATGGAATACAGATAATTTATTAGCTTTGGAGCAATTGTTTGATAAGCTGCCACAATGGATGCACCAACAGTAAGAATTTGTATCTGCCTATTCAGTTCTTTAAACCGCTAGTTTTCTAAAATAGCACATACTCGAACAATAGTTGATAGTGGGTCATTATATGTTACAATAACGATAATGAGAATCATTTTCAATATTTGGAGAGTTGCTTATGAATCTAGCATCCCTGTATATTAGGCTACAACACTATGATAGATTTCAAGTTAATCAGAAGATGCCAGCGAATAGCCACAATGAGAGAATAAATGACAATAAAACAAATTTATGCACATTATTGATAGCACTTAGTCATGGCATACGGCTGTATGTAGACAAAATGGCAATTGATCTACGACAAGGAAGCTGCATTCTAATTTTACCTGTACAAAGCTACACGGTAGAATCAAGTAACAAAGAGGCACAGCTTGCACGCTTTACCTTTGAAACCTTTGAAGTAGAAGGAATGTCTTTAAATTCAGTTGCTCATCCACCCTTGCTTTGTGGTTGTCCGTATAGTCTGCTATATTTGCAAGTTAAGCGAGTATTAGGAAATGAAGCATGGATAAGTAATCGAGTTTGTTCATCCCTATCCACATCAGAAATGGCGATAATGCAAGGTAGACTTCAGCAGATACTAGCTATGATGGTCCAGTTAGATGAGCAAGCTAACCAGTGGCAGAACGAAGAAAAGACTAAATTGGTTCAAAAAACTGTACAGTACATAGAACAGCATTATGATGAGGACTTGACAGTAGAACAACTAGCTAACATGGCTGGAATGGTTAGATGGCAATATAGTCAACAGTTTAAAACATTGACTGGCAAAAAGCCAACTGATTATTTGACCCATGTACGTATAAATCAGGCAAAAGAACTTCTGCGTAATTCCACTGAGCCATTGAGCAAAATAGCTCGACAAATTGGGTTTAAGGATGAATACTATTTCAGCCGATGCTTTCATAAATTAACGGGAAACACTCCACGTGAATATGCAAACATTCATCTTCATACTCAGCAAAGAACAGTTATCGATTCACTTGGCAGAAAGGTTCATGTTCCTAAAGATACAACACGTATTGTGACTGATGGCAAATTTACACTTGGGGAATTACTCGTTCTAGGCATATCTCCTATAGGAGCGGCCATCTCTATCATGAAAGATAACGTGATTTATCACAATAGGCTACGAAATATTCATAGTATCGGGCATTGGGCAGATCCGAATAAAATAGCACAGTTGCAGCCTGAGTTCATATTGCTTAGCTATTATCCGCAAGATTTGCAGGAACTGGATGCGCTTGCTCCAACTGTTGTATTGGACAAGAAGTTTAGGCTATTCGAGCGGTTACGGTATATCGCTAAACTATTTGAACGGAGTAAAGCGGCAGAGAAGTGGATAACTACATATGAGGACAAAGTAAGACTGGTACGTAGGCAATTAGCCGATGCTTATGTTGCTGGAGAGACGGCTACTGTTTATCTCAAGTTAGGTGCAAAATTTTATATTATGTGTCAGACCGGATTGGCTGCCAGCTTGTATGAATCTCTTGGCTTTCGTCCGACTCCTAAAGTGATGTACCTAATTGAGCAGGGGCAAGCATGGATAGAAATTCAACAGCATCAAATAAATTACTATGCTGGAGAGCGTAATTTTATCTTGGCTTCTCCCCAAGAATTACAAACTATTACTCATTGTCCACAGATCGCCACTTTAGCCGAATTAACTCCCGGTAAGACCCATTTCGTAGATTTTACATGGAATCATTGTGATCCAATCACACGTGAGCGGTTGTTAGAGGTGCTACCGTATATTTTTAAGAGGAAGACTATTTGATTAGGGGTTTATCATCAAATTACACACCAAGTAACTTAGTTTTACCCTGTAAACAAATCATTATTAATCCAACTTTCGCGTTTGAAAATTCAAACAAACCCCTGATGTAACCTTCCAAAGAATAATGATAAGTTGGAAATAAAGAAGCTACAAAGAGGTAATATAGTGGTGTACTACTTTGAACAATGTTTAACTTCTTTCAGCAGAAGTCTCCCATCTCTATAGGTGGTGAGATGAATGCAAATTTAAGCTACTTTTCAGCGGGTGTCCAAACACCCGCTGAAAGAAGTTAAAGCCTCCGGCGGATGTCATGGAATCGGAAAGGAGTACTTTGTGTAAGCACAAAGCCGATTCCGGACTCAATTATGCCGAGGCATAATTGATAATAAAATACTTTATTATTTGTATAAATTAGAGCTATAGAATCTAAATAGATTTTAAAACCACCTATCAAATTATGCGATAGGTGGTTATTTCACTTAAATGATCAAAATTAACAACTTTATTATCTATTCATTTCTTAAAAAAAGGTTGTTACGATAACTCGCTAAAATAGTAGTTGTGTTTACCTTCAAACCACACATGAAGAACCTTTATAATGTTAACTCTCGCATCATTTGTTATACCATTCTCCAATACAGCTTACTCAAGCGAATCAGCAACACATTTGACACAAGAAGAATAAGCTGAAGTATCACCGCTGTGGGTTTATGATATATTGAAACAATCAGTATGACTTATTCTACAGCCGCAGTGATTCCTAATGGTATTATTATCCATTTTAAAGTTGGGTGAGGGGTGTTTTAAAATATCAAAAACATGATATTGTTAAGGGGAAATATGTAGCTACAATTACAGGCCACATGTATAGTAATCCTTATAAATAGCTCTTTATCGAAAGTTGAATTAAAATAATTTCTTTAACTATAGAGGCAGATAGATGAAAAAAAACTGGATGAGAAAAAAACATTTACTTTCAAGGGGAAGCATATAAAGCGGTTGATTTCCTAACTAGAGAAATCAGCCGCTTATTTATTTTAAAGATTATTAATAAATCGTTGAATACGTTTCGTTGCTTCTTGCAGTTGTTCCATAGATGAAGCGTAGGAACAACGGATATTTCCTTCGCTACTTTCACCGAAAACATCTCCAGGAACAACAGCTACTTTTTCAGTTAACAACAACTGCTCTGCAAATGCTTGAGAGCTTAATCCTGTTGACTCAATGGATGGAAATGCATAAAATGCTCCCCCTGGATAATGACAGCTTAAACCCATATCATTGAAAGACTTAACAATAAAATTACGACGTTGACGATAAACTTTTCTCATATCCTCCACACTAGATCTACCATTTTTTAGCCCTTCTAGAGCCGCATATTGTGCCATAGTTGGAGCACACATAATTGTGTATTGATGAATTTTTAACATGCCCCGTGTTATTTCTTCAGGTGCACAAACAAATCCTAAGCGCCAACCTGTCATCGCAAATGCTTTTGAAAAACCGTTTAATAAGATTGTTCGCTTTTGCATTCCTTTTATAGAGGCAAAGCTTGTATAGTCTTCATCATAAACAAGTTCTGCGTAAATTTCATCAGAAAGTACAAGTAAATCATATTGTTCACAAAGTTCAGCAATCTTCTCTAATTCGGCTTTATTAAGCAAAGAACCCGTGGGATTGTTAGGAGAACAAATCATAATAGCTTTTGTTTTTTGGGTAATAACAGCTTCTAATTGATGCGGAAGAATTTTAAAATCATTTTCTTTTAATGCTTGTACAGTAACAGGTACGCCTCCAGCCATTGTTACGAGTGGTGCATATGAGACAAAGCAGGGCTCAACAACAATGACTTCATCACCTGGATCTAGTATTGCTCTTAAAGCAATATCAATTGCTTGACTAGCACCAACAGTAACAATAATTTCTGATTTAGGAGCATAGGAAACCGAAAAGTTTTTTTTCATATATAAAGCTATCTCTTCTCTTAGTTCAAGTAGTCCAGCATTTGCTGTATAAGAAGTATAGCCTTGTTCTAACGATGAAATTGCAGCTTCTCTGACGTGCCAAGGTGTGACAAAGTCTGGTTCTCCTACGCCGAGAGAAATAACACCTTCCATTCCTGTAGCTAAGTCAAAAAAGCGGCGTATACCAGAAGGCTTTAATTGTTCTACATAGTTTGCTAAATATGATTTTGTTTGTATCATTATGGTGACACCACTATTCTTTTATCTTCATCATTTTGTTCATATACTATTCCATCATGTTTATATTTCTTCAATATAAAATGAGTTGTTGTAGAAAGGACAGAATCTAAAGTAGAAAGTTTACTAGATACAAAATTAGCTACTTCATTCAAGGAACGTGCTTCAATCAAGACAGATAAATCATATGCTCCAGACATTAAATAAACAGACTTTACTTCGTTAAATCGATAAATTCGTTCGACA
Organism: Lysinibacillus sp. FW301-JW8; assembly: GCF_058788755.1. Classification (NCBI taxonomy): domain Bacteria; kingdom Bacillati; phylum Bacillota; class Bacilli; order Caryophanales; family Bacillaceae; genus Lysinibacillus; species Lysinibacillus sp. FW301-JW8. The sequence goes on along the minus strand of NZ_JBYTBB010000094.1, from coordinate 7,349 downwards.
ATTGAGTCGAAGCCTACATCTTTTTTTGGTGTAACTTTAACATCAATCATCGCTGTAACACCTTCATGTCCTTCTACTTTTGACCAATCTACTAGTGAAACATAGCGAATCACAACATTTAAATCTTCAAGTCTTTTAATTGTGTCATTAACATCTTCAACACTTAAATTTTTCATTTTTGCAATATCCTCATTGGATAAACGAGCATTATTTTCTAAAATTTCTGCAATTTCAATTTCGATTTCTGTTAATTTCATTAGTTTTTTCCTTCCTTTATCTTCCGATATTATCTGTAATATTTCTTTACTATCTTTAGAAGAGGATTTTTAAAACCCTAATCTCTGTCATTGTATACCTGATTGACTATATTAATAAACTCTTTTAATGCAAAAGTTTGATAAGTTTTTCCGTTAGTAGCTACTCCATAATGAAAGAACGTACAACGGTTATTATTGCACATCGCTTATCGACAATTACACATGCGGATCAAATTCTAGTGTTTGAGGATGGTTTGCTTACTGTTTCTGGAAAACATGAGGAGCTTCAAGAAAACCATACTTACTATAAACAGCTAATTAAATTAATGACGACAGAAGCTATATAATGATTGATTAGTATGTTTGAATAAGTAGGAAAGTTGTTACATAGCGAAACAAATTGAATTGCACTTACTATAATATTCACTCAATTATAGAAAGAGTAATAAAATAGCAATCAATATCAAAAAACTAAATTATAAATCCTCTAAAATTAGGAAGTGAGGTGAGCAATATGTATAGTGAAGTAACTCAAGATGTAATTTGTTCTTTAGAAGAGTGTTTATTTGATGATTGGCAGTTAGATGATTATGCATCACATATTGGTTATTCAAAATTTCATTTATCACGTATCTTCAAACAAGAAACTGGATTGACAATAAGTGAATATATTCGAAAACGAAGACTGGCAACAGCAGCAATGTATTTATTATATTCAGATGAATCGATACTTCAAATTGCGTTTGAGTTACGTTATCAATCACAAGAAGCATTCACACGTTCTTTTAAAGAGCTATATAAAATGCCACCTGGCAAATATCGCAAAATCATGCGAACACTTCAAGGGACGGAGGAAAAAAATATGAGTGATTTAACGACAATCAAAGGCTGGATTTTAAGTGGTTCACACCCAACTTTTTATGAAATGAAAGCTGATGGACAAGTATTCCATACGGGCAAGAAATCAGGTTTACTGTCCTCGAAAACAGATGTAGGTGAAGATAAATTCGGTACAATGATGCAAAGCTTTTCAGCAGATAACTGGATAGGAAAACGTATTAAAGTGTCTTGTTTCTTAAAGACAGACGAAGTTGTAAAATGTGGAGTTTGGTGTCGAGTAGATAATAGTATAGGTGATGTGACTCAGTTTGATAATATGGATAATCGGCCGATTCAGGGTACAACGGACTGGAATTTCTATTCGATTGTATTAGATGTACCAAAAGAAAGTGCCTCTATTCACTTCGGTATTCTATTAACAGGAGCAGGTAAAGTATGGGCTGATGGATTTAAGTTTGAAGAAGTAGATTTATCTGTTACATCAACAAATATGCTTGGTCAAGAAAACTTGCCATTAGAGCCGATTAATTTAGGATTTGATGAAGAGTGATAAGAATAAGCCCAAGAATGCTATAAAATGATCATTCTTGGGCTCTTTATTTCAGTGTATTTAGACTTCCTAGACAGCCTCTTTGACTTTATACACTGATATAAGGGCTATCGGAAATAGCTCTATTTCATTAAGCTCTTCTCTTATTAATACTATTAAATCCGAAATAGGAAAATTCATTTCCTTCTATTTAGTTTAGTAGGTGTTTCAAAAGTGAATTTTGAAAATATAGGATGCAATTTAGGGATTTTAAATTCAAATTTTATTCAATAAACTTTATACCTAGAATTAAAACATAAGACGATTAAATGAACTAGTTTGTCACCGTCTTATTTCATAGCTGCGGTTAGTAATAGAAATTAATATAGTGAGATTCTGTGATATGCAGTTTTTTATAAATTAATTTGCATCATATTTAATTTATATTAAGTATATCTACATGACTTTAGGTCCAAACGAAATTGTAAACATTTACATATTGAGTATAAAATAGATGGGTTTTATATGGTATAATCTCTAATGTTGCTTTAGCAAATATGAATATGGGAGAGAAAAGATATGATGAAAAAGATAATGAAACGTACGAGTGCTGCGTTGCTTGGCGCTTCATTGATGCTGACTGCGGTTATACCAGCAGTACATGCGGAGGAGCAATCACCACCCCTAGTACCATTGATTAGTGATTGGGCTATTGAAACATTAAATGAGGGTGAAAAATACGGGATTTATCCAACTGATTGGTATTATAAGGGCTTCCTTCAAGAAATCTCGGTGGAGAAGGTAAATGAACTGCTGGCATTAACAGAAAAGAAAATTGCCTCTCTAGGCTTAGCGGAAAATAAACAGTATAAGCCAGTAAGTGTGAAGAATGATAACACACGCGGTGATATTGTGAATCGCTTGTATAATATCGTGGCACGCTATGATTTACCTGTTGGCACAGATGCCGTTCAATTTATGAAAGAGCATAACATATTACAAGGTTCTAAAAACGGACTACAATTAGAGAAAAAGGCAACGACGCAGCAGGCTGTTCTATTAGCTGTTCGATTTATTAAGAATACATATGAGCTTGCAGAGCAAGGATCGAAGGGAGTAGCCTGGGTAGTGGAGGATGAGGATACGATTGTGTATTTACTGGGCTCCATTCATCTAGGTACGCCAGATTTATATCCATTCAATAATAAACTAGTGACAGCGTTTGATGAAGCGGATGCGCTGTTAGTAGAAGCAAATATTCTAGATACAAAAGGGCTTGAATACTATTCAAAAAAGGCAATGTATACAGATGGTTTAACACTGAAAGAGGCTGTTGCGCCAGAAACATATGCGAAGCTTGAGCAAGTGGCAGCGCTTTATGATCTCCCGATGGAAGAACTGGTATTGCAAAAGCCTTGGATGCTTTCAAACACGTTAGCTTTGCTGGCAATGGATGATTCCTTTGGTATGACGCCACAAGAAATGGCGATGCATGGTATTGATATATACTTTTTATTGAATGCACAGCTGAAGCAAAAGCCAGTGATTGAATTAGAAGGTACTAAAGCACAGGTTGATATGTTTGACTCGTTATCACCAGAAGCACAGGAACAATCTTTAGTCGCTGTGTTGGATAGCATACTCACACCATCTGAAGAAAATCAATCTGAAGTCCTCGGGGAGTGGTTCACAAGCTGGAAGCAAGGGGACGTTGAAAACTTCGCAAAAAGCTTCCGAGCGATGGAAGGCGAATCGTCAGAATACAATGAAATGCTATTTGGTTTACGTGATGAACAAATGGCAAAAAAAATCATGAATGTACTTGATGAGAAAGAGGGTACGTACTTTGTTGTTGTAGGTTCTGGTCACTTCTTAATCGAGAAAAGCGTTCGCTATCATTTGGAGAAAAACGGGTACAAAGTGAAGCCGTTTTATCAATAATGGAAAACTTTTAACAGTGAACTACTTCCATAAAGAGTTTTGAGCTTAAGGAGAATGAATATTTTAAGTTGTACTTTAATTTAGTTATTTAAGTAAAAGGCCTTTAAGGGATATTTTCCTTAAAGGCTTTTTAAATAAGGAAGTAAAAGCGCATTCTCCAGCCCTTGTCGTGGCTAAAAGGGCAAATGTGCTTTTCTTATAAAAAATTAGTGTACATATAAACATAAAAAAAATACAAACTAATTTTATGTCAAAATTTAAGGAGGCTACCATGGCTAATTCAAGACACTCGAAACCAGATGATAGATCCAATAACGTTGAACGAATTCGTGATATCGTTAAAAACACTGAAGAAAAACTTCATGAAGCGGAAATTAGTTTGGAATTTGCAGACCCTATGCAGAGTGAGATGATTAAAGAAAAAAATAAGCGACGTCAAAAGTCGATTGAAGGATTAAAAGAAGAAATGAAAGATGAAATGGCAGCACGTAAAAAAGGGGAAGCGTAGAGTAGGAACTTAGTAACTAACTTCCCTTCATCTTTCTAATCTTAAAAAGGTGCTTCCATACAAAAGCAGATGGTTTAGAAGTTCTATTACGGACCTCTCCATTGCCATCTGCTAATTACATATCACAGGTGATTTAAAAGGAAGGGGATAAAAATATGAAGATAAGATTAGCTAAATTAGATGACTTACAGCAATTGTTGTATATTTTGAATACCGCTACTTTGGATTTGCAACAAAAAGGGATACATCAATGGGAATACCCCTGGGATAACAATAAAATTGTAAACCAAATAAAAAATAATTTCCTTTATATTTTATTTTTAGATAAAAAAATAATTGGAACCTTTTGTATAAGTGATATAAATAATATAAATGAGTTCTCTGTTGAAGTAAAAAGTAAATATCTATCTCAAATTGCTATATTACCCGACCTTCAAGGGAGAAATTTTGGTTCCTCAATAACGCAATTTGCTTGTTCCTTTGTAAAAGAGTTGAAAAAAAGGCTATATTTAGATTGTTGGGCAGGAAATGAAAAGTTAAAAGAGTTTTATTCAAGAAATGGTTTGGAATATATAGGGAACTTTCCGGAAGAAGACTATTACATTAGTATTTTTAAATATAGCTAAATAATACATATATAGACAAAGCCAAATTCAGACGCAAATATGCCGAGACATATTTGATAATTAAATATCGATAAAATTGACCCTCGCATTTTGACCAATATGTTTCAAATGCGGGGGTTTTTATATGATAGGGGCCCTCTATTGATTGGCTTAGTATTGAATAATACAGTTTGCAAAAGGAATTCAATATCAATAAAGAATGACTTTACCAAAAAAAGATGAACCTTTTCCAATAGTCATTTGTTTATAAAGTATAACGAATAGAAAGGAGTTCCTTAGATTGACAGAGCGTGAATTATTCGATTCTTTTAACAAGGATGTATACCGTACATGTTATTACATGCTACGGAACGCACAAGATGCGGAAGATCTCTGCCATGACGTATTTATCACTGTTTTTCGTCAAGATTGGCGAAGCATTGAACATACGCGTGCCTGGATCATGCGCATTACGATGAACCATTGCTTAAACTTGCTTAGAAAGAATAAGACTCAGCGGGATAAACAGAGTGAGGTTCAATGGCTACATGAGCAGGCTACATCATCAATTAAATCCGTAGACACCATTGTATTAGAAAAAGCAGCAGAAGAAGAATGGGAGGAACTATTGAAGCAACTGCCAGACAAATTGATGGCAGTTATTACCCTCCGCTATATCGGTGAGCTATCCATGGTAGAAATGGCTGAAACCCTGAAGATTCCTGTGGGTACAGTGAAGTCGAGACTCCATAAGGCATTGAAAATCATACGCAAAAAATTTGAAAACAATCACAACTTATGGCTGAAGGGAGAGAACCAATTTGGAACGCATTGAGAAAAAGATTAAAAACCAAATGAAGGCATCAAATAACGTCATTTACCCTGACTTTGATCAGATGTGGAGCAGTATCCAGCAGGATGAGCTGAAGGTTGCTAGTGGTGAGCCAGTTGTCCTCCGTCCTCGAAAACGAAAACGCTTTGCTTTGGTAGCAGGGCTATCTGTAGCTTTGATGGCTACACCAGTTTATGCAGCACTCACTTATGACTGGTCCAGCATGCTTTCGAATAAGGAAGGTATTCAGTCCGCATTAGCGAAGGGTTTAGGTCAAACGATTGAGCAATCCGTTACAAAGGAGGGTGTCACGTTAACCGTACATACGGCGTTTACAGACGAGAACAGAACTGTCTTGCTGTATAGTTTGAAACCTGAAACCTCCCAGCATGTAAAGGATATAGATTTTGAACTTATCGGGCTTAAAGATTCGAAGGGTAACTTTATTGAAGGAAGTTTTAGCCATCAGTGGAATAAGGAGCTTGGTGTATTCCAGGGGTATTTTGAGACGGTATGGGTTGCTGAAGGGCAGACAACCGATGTTGAGTTTATAATGGAAAATATTCAATTGATAGGCAATAAGAAGCAGTCTATCAGCTATAATCCTAATGATTCAACTACACAAGTGTTCCCAATTCAAAAGGATGGGATGGACAGTGTGACCTTACAGTCTTTTGAACAAGCTGGAGGTAAAGTTCTCCTAAAAACTGATGTTTCGCTTACGGATCCTGAAATGCAGGACAGATCGATATATTTCGAGGCAATCAATGATGAGGATAAATCTGTTAAAAAAACAGAAAAGTCTGTATTACTCGTAGGTCCAGTATTATCTTTGAATCAAATATTCAAGGCTGACACCTTACGTGGAGAAGGAACTAAATTCCAATTTTCTTATGAACATATACTAGAAACAAAAGAAAGTACTTGGAGTATAAATATGAATCTTTCTAAAAAACAATTGGAAAATGGGTCATTTAAGCAAGTGCTAGATATCCCTATGGACAATGTGCCTGGTGAAACGAAAATCCACGAAATGAAGGTTACACCAACCCAAGTTTGTTTGACTCTTACTCATGACGATTACAACGTTATTCCTTTTAAGGATTATCAATTGGATGTAGGTGGAACTTTGTTAAATGGGAATTTATTTATGGGTAAAAACCCTAATGAAACAGAGCTACGCTTTGAAATGACAGGGCTGAATGAGGCTTCACTGGCTAATCAGCCTGTAACCTTGGTCGCAAAGCACCGTCATAATGCAATAAAGGGAGACGACAATCCGATCCATTTGACTGACATATCAGTAAAACCTCAAAGCTTAACCTCTAGCATTGCGGGGTATCCAATCTCATGGACTTATTATTTGAAGGACAATAACCTCTATGTGGAATCCTTGAGCTCAGACCCGGCATTTAGTGGAGTCAATCAAACCTTTTATTGGGACGACGATAAAGTACCGAACTTTGGGAAACCTGATCTGATACTTGACGTTGGAAGTAATAAAGCTATGGATGTGTATGAAAATTTCGATAAGAAAGAGCTAGATATTTACATTGAAACGTATTTTATCGATAAGCCAAACGAGGAGCTTCGTATTTCGCTTAAGTCTGGAAAATAACATGCATTATGTTCATCCGATTGATAACCATCTACCAAAGAAATGGTAGATGGTTACATGTTGTTGAAATACTATTATGTCAATGACATCAAGGTGACAAATTAAAAAGTATAACCCTTTTTCAAAACGAGGGATTGATCTACGTTCCGACTGAGTGCTTTCCTGGGGGCGTCCGATGAGCCGCTTCACTCGCGTAGCTCGCTCCAGGGTCTCATCTGT
>NZ_JBYTBB010000093.1:7568-17236 GCF_058788755.1 Lysinibacillus sp. FW301-JW8 | reverse complement strand
AAAGCACTCAGTCGGAACGGAGATCAACCCCTCGTTTTGAAAAAGGGCTATACTTTTTAATTTGTCACCTTGATTTCTTTGACATAATAGTATTTCAACAACATGAAACGCCCACATCTGATAGAGTGGGCGTTTACATATTTTGATTCAAAAAAGTATAGCTTGAGAGCGCATTCTTTCCTTTAAGATCTTTCCGATTAATCATGCATAATGTAATTATGACCTAATCCAATTTATTGATCTTCCTTGAAGACACCTTTTAATAGCCTCTATTAATTCGTTCACCTTAGCTTTTTTACTTTCAACATCAATGTCTTCATTATTTTACTTTATTTTTTAAAAATCCCTAACATTTTTTCAAATAATTGAAAATATCCTCAGCAAAAAACAACAAAGAGGTTTATTTGATAAATTACGACAAGATACGAAATTTGAGAAAAGTGAAAGAAAAGTGCAAATATTGCAGCTAGTAAACTCACTAGTAAAAAAGATGCAAATTCAGTTAATCGAGATCTAAATATTTTCTAAAAAGCCATATGAACCAAACCTTGACCTCTTTGGATTCAGGGTCTTAAATTTTAAACATATTACAATTAAAGTAAATTAAAATAGGCGAAAAGATTTAATTCAAAATTTTAGTTTTTTATCCCTCACTGAGAATTAAGGTGATCTTCTATGACTAAATTACGAATTTAGCATACTAAACACAATATGACATGTTTTTTATTTTATGTGGTATACAATGAGAAAGTTGAATCGAGGTCATATGGATTTTATGACAAGAAAATGGAGAAAAAATTAGGAGGAAAGTATCTTGGTACAATTATCGCTTAAACAATTCTTGAAGGTGAAAATCGAAATGAAGAGAAGAACTATGTATAGAAAGGCAAAGGATCTAGGTTTCACCCATCCTATTGTGGTAGATTGTAGTCAAGAATTGGATGTATTATTAAATAGATATTCAAAACAGGCGCAAGTTTCCTAACCAGCATTATAATAAATACCCAAGCTATTAACCTGTATTAGGTTCCCTTTATAAATTTCAATCCAAATCCTGATGTTATTGTCATGATACGTATACATAACAAGTAATTGGGAAATATAATTTATAAAAGGAGGACAAATGATGCAGGTATTATTCATGTCATTGATGTTTGTTTCAAGCTTTTTACTACAGCAGCCTCAACATCTAGTAGAAAACTCTGCACCCACACTCTGTACACCTATTGCAGCTACTTCCTATAAGTATCCAAATAATCAATATCAGTCATTTCAAAATGAGGACGAGTTTTATCAAAAAATTAATCCAGCACTATATGAGGAATATTCTGATGCTAGCTTGAACATTCGTCAAAAAATAGCCTTTAAAGACATTCCAAAGGTTGAAGAAACATTTCATGTAAAAACTAATTTTATAGGTGAACAAATAGACCTCACTCAACATATTTTTATTCATCCCAATCGACAAGTATATTTTTTAGCATCCTTTAAACAAACTGAACAGGAGACCTATCATAAATATTTTGTCATCGACGCTGAGACACAATCCATTTTATTAGGAAACAGCCATTACAATCATATTGCTCCATAATTTCAATTACTCGTCATTTATTTCATTGTATGCTTGAAAGTTATGAAATAGTAGCAAATATGATGAAATAATGGAATTTTTTAAGTAAATCCCAAAAATATTTTTAACAAAAAATTCAAATTCTATCGCTTAATAATTACCCTAAGACACATACCCTTGGTCATAAGTTAGCTCGACTCTAGGCCCAGTGATCGATTTGATTCATGAGATATGCCTAGTAGTCGAGCTACATCTTTAAAGTATGGATTTTAACGAATTGCTTTTTGTTTTATCTCTTGCCTGATGTTCTCCACAAATTGTGATAATGGCATTTCATGTAAGGATTGCTCACCATGTTTACGAATAGTAACATACTGTTGATCTTTTTCGCGATCACCTAATACAAAAATATATGGTATTTTTTTCATTTGCGCCTCACGAATTTTCTTACCAAGCTTTTCAGAACGACTATCTACCCCCACACGAATCTGTTCCTTTTGTAACACCTCCACTACTTGCTGTACATATTCTTGGTGTTGATCTGCTACACCGATAATTTGTACCTGCTTCGGTGCAAGCCATGTAGGGAACACACCTCCAAAATGCTCAATTAATATCCCTAAAAAACGATCAATTGAGCCAAATACAGCTCGATGAATAACAACTGGTCTTACTTTTTCATTATGTTCATTGATATACGTTAAATCAAATTTCTCAGGTAGTTGGAAATCGAGCTGAACTGTTGCACATTGATGGCTGCGATGAATAGCATCTTTAATATGAATATCAATCTTAGGTCCATAAAACGCGCCATCGCCTTCATTGATTGTAAATGGCAAGCCCAAATGATTAAGTACGTTCTCCAGCGCTATTTCTGCTTGATTCCATAGCTCCAATTCACCCATATAATCAGCAGGACGTGTGGATAATTCAATGTCATACTGGAAGCCAAAAACCTGGTATACTTCATCAATAATTTTTAGAGCGAGTGCAATTTCTTTCTCGATTTGTTGTGGTGTGACAAAAATATGCGCATCATCCTGGCAAAAAGTACGCACTCGTAAAAGTCCATTTAATGCACCACTAAATTCATGTCGATGCACTTGACCAAATTCAGCCATTCGAATTGGTAAATCTCTATATGAATGTAAATCATTTTTAAAAATCAGCATGTGACCGGGACAATTCATAGGCTTTAGCGCGAAGCTTTGATCATCTACATGTGTAAAATACATATTGTCTTTATAATGATCCCAGTGTCCCGATTGCTCCCAAAGACGTTGATTCATCATCAATGGTGTCCGTACTTCATGATAATCAAATTTCGCTTGCAACTGGCGTAAATAAGACTCTAGCTCATTACGAATGATTTGGCCATTTGCTAAATAAAACGGCATACCTGGTGCTTCCTCTGAAAACATAAATAGCTCCAGCTCTTTTCCTAACTTGCGATGATTTCGCTTCTCTGCTTCTTCTAAAAAAACAAAGTATTGTGCTAATTCCTCTTTTGAGGCGAACGCAACACCATATATACGCTGAAGCATCTGATTTTTACTATCACCACGCCAATAAGCGCCAGAAACATTCATTAATTTAAAGTGCTGTAATTTACCTGTAGAAGATACATGTGGTCCACGACATAAATCATAAAATTCTCCCTGCTCATAAATTGTCACTGTATCATGTTCAGGAATATCCGCTAATAGCTCTAGCTTTAATGCATCATGGGCAAATAGCTGCTGTGCCTCTTTGCGTGTAACCTCTCTTCTCAGTATCGGACTATTTTCTTGTACAATTTGCTTCATCATTTTTTCTATTTGTAGTAAATCTTCTGGCACAAGCGGATGGGCTAGATGGATATCATAATAAAACCCGTTGTCAATGACAGGTCCGACGCCAAAACGAGCATCAGGATACAGACGCTTCACTGCTTGTGCTAACAAATGAGCTGTTGAATGGCGAATTACCTGAATACCTTCTTTTGAGCCAGCATCATAGAGGGCGATTTGTGTATCTTCCACAATAGGGCGTGTCAAATCAATGATGGTTCCGTTAGCACTCCCTACAATTGCTTTTTTACGCAAAGCTGGGCTTATCGTTTGTGCAATTTCGGTTAGTGTTACACCCTTTGTAAATACTTGCTGTTGACCATCTGGAAATTGAATGTTAATAACTTGATTTGACATATTCTCTACTCCTTTTTTGAATAATCAGGTCCGATAAGACACTAATTAAAAAATAAAAAAACACATATCCGCCCCATAAAAGGGACGAGTATGTGTTCATTACCCGTGGTTCCACCCAAATTCCCACTAGATTTGCTAGTGGCTCATTGATTTGCAGTAACGTTGCAATAACGGTGCAAGTTTCCAAGCACGGCTCAAAGGTAGTAAGACTTGATTGCTGCATTAGGAAGCTTTCAGCAAATACCTCCCTCTCTGTGAATCGCTACTCAACTCTCGTGTCCTTATCATCACCTAATTCATTGATTGATGAAATTGTTAACTACTATAATCGAATATTATATAACTTGTCAATATTTGAAAAATTTTTTTTGCAACGCTTTTTCAAATCCTTATTGCTGTTGGTAAAGGATAGTCTGGTCTTTGTACGCAGTAATAACAATGTGGATCACTGCATTTTTCTTCTTGCCATTCATTGCAATTAGCACAAAAATAGGCATCAAAAGAATCATCATATATAGTATAATTTTGACATTTTGTGCACTTTTTTGTTTTATCAATAAATCCACTTATTTCTAGCCCATTAATAATAATAACACCTTCAAGTTCTTCTATTTGCACCCGTCTTTTCTCCTGTTTTTTCTACCTGCTATTGAAAATGAATCAGTACTTTCTTTTTCAGTGAAGCCTAATTGCCCTTCAGAGGAAGTATACTAAAGCTATCATGTCATAAACTGGGTAAACCATGCGATATATTTTGCTCCTGGAATAAATAGGAGCTGTGCCAAAACGGTTCCTAATAATCTTGAACCCATCATCATTACAGAAACTCGTTTAAGGCTTAAATAACTACCCCTTTGATTGATAACATCGTCTGCAAGAATAGAAATCTTAGGGTCAATAAAAATTATTAACAAGATTGTTGCCAAACCATTAATTAGTCCAGATGACATCATAGCCGTTGCATGTCTTTCAGGAGCAAGTAGTGCTGCATACAAGGCTGACAGCACCCCAATGGTATAGATGGCAGTAATTAGTACATTGATAATAAATAATTTAAAGGGAATATCACGCCAACTAATCCCTTTTAAGTAGGAAAAGCTTGGCATATGAATATGTTTGAAGCCTCTTTTGATATACTCGATTTTCACGCTTTTCTTGAATAAAGCTGGAATGGAGCCCCTTTCCTCCGATAAATGGATAATGGCTCTTGAAAATATGGCCACAAATGTAGGTAAAAGCAGTATGCCTACTAGTGTACCTAGTGAAGCAAAGCCAATTATTACTCGGAATTGCTGCTCGACGAAGGCTAGTGTGTTTACCTCTGGTACTGTATCAATTAAGCTACCTGTAAAAGGCTGTTGCATCATATTAGCCAGTCTAGACACCATAACCATAACATTAAATAAGGATAGGGCTGAGGCTAATAATTTTACTCTGGCACCCGACAATCTAACTGCATAGGCAAGTGTTTCAATCGAATGAATAATAAGTATAAATAACGCAATGACAATCAATTTATCAGTTAAAATGTCCAAGTTCTTTACCTTCTTTTCAAAGATTACTCGATTAACATATTTATATTTTGTGCTTGCTTCCCTATTCATATTTTACGAAATCCACCGCAATTGGTTCCATTATCGCCATCTTTTAGTTCCTTATACCAGAAAGGAAAATTATTATACAAATCTAATGTGTTGATTGATTAAGTCTTAATGGCAAAGAGTATGGATGCAAGCAAATTAATAAAATCATATTGAACAATTCTAATCATTTTATCGTTTGCAATGTAGCTGTTAACGTAAATGGAATTTTTAAATATGTATACTTTATCGTTATAGTTTTCATATTAGCCGCATCCACTTTCACAGCATAATGCTGAGGCTGCTTTCCTATTGCCTGACGATCTATGTATTGACTAGGAAAAATAGTAATCTGCCTTAATTTATAAAATATAAGGTTGGGATCATTCTCCATCTTCATTTCTGCTTCAAACGGTGCAGACTTACTTACAACAAGTTCTATCTTCTCAGGTACTTTATCGTTAATAAGGATTTGCTGAAGCTGTATTTCCTGTAATCCTTTATTCTCTACTTCAATTATTTTGACCGTTGGATTATCTTTAAGACTTGTATAAGCACTAATTACTAGTGGCGCATTACTTTTTACATAAATGATGAATGCCGCTCCCACCACAAGAACGCTAAACAATAAAACAAATAAAATTTTTTTCATTACTTTCCTCACTTTCCTGTTTCCCAATCAAGTATAACGATAAATTCTCTACTGGAAAACCTAGAAGATAAAAACAATCTGCCTTAGTAAGAGACAGATTGTTTTTGTAGTCTTATTTCATCACGTATTGGAATACCGTCATTGCCGACAAGAGGAATTTCAGGCTTATAGAGTCTTGCTTGTGCGACAGCATTTTGTAGAATTTCCACTAAAAAATAGCCCCGTTTTTGATAAAATTTTAAAGCATGTAAATTATCATTAGTTGTGATAAGAGTGATTCTTGTACAGTTAGTCGCGAAAGTCTGCTGTTCTACAGCCTGTACAAGTGAAGAACCAATGCCCTTACCTTCCACAATACTGTCTAGTGAAATAATTTCACACTCTTCTCCACGTAAAATATATGTCACAAGACCAAGTATCTTCTTTTTTGTGTCCATATATGCAAATCCCTCAAGTTTGCTACAGTCATAAATACCACTAGATATGACCATTTCTGTCGTTCCCCAGTGTTCCTTAAAAAACTGCTGCACTTCTTTTTGAGGTAATTGTTGAATCGAGACAATTGTCATTTTTTAACTCCTTATTAAATCGAAATATGAAAAACACTAGCTATTGCTTTCTGGATGCCCAAAAATATGGCCCATGAAACAACGCCTAATCCTATGGCAAAAACGATATGAATGGATGACTTCATCGCCATGTATATAACAAAGAGCATCATCATTGTTGCTGGTAAACCAACGATCACACCAACTGTAAAACGCTGAATATGTTCGCTCGATTCACTTTGTACTGTCAGCCATATAATACTTAAAATACTAACAAGAGGTAGTGCGGCAATAATACCACCATACGTTGGAAATCTTCTGGCTACCTCTGTAACGATCCCAATAATCGCTGCAGAACTAAGAATTTTAACAAACGTGATCATTATTTCGACACCTCGCTTAATAAACGAAATGCCTGTAAAATGGTTTGTTGCTCATCTTCTGATAATTGATGTAAAGCATGCTGTAGTTTATTATCGTCTAATTCGGTATTTTTTTTGACAATCACAAGCCCCTCAACTGTTAAATGAAGCATGACTTTGCGTTGATCATCAACAGCCCTTTCCTTCCTCACCCAGCCATTCCGTTCGAGTTTTTTAATATGCTCGGAGGCTGTATTTTGAGAAATATTCAGTAATCCTGCGATATCCCGAACAGTAACCTCATCTTCCTTTTGTATCATCTGTAAAATTCGCACGCTTTGATGGGAAATGACATCTTCATGTGTTGTATGTAGATGATAAAAAATAGTTGTAAAATAATTATTTATATCCTGAATCATCAAATTAACTCCTTTCAATATATCGTATAAAACGATTATATCGTATAATACGATGCATTAACAGGGATTCAATTCATATGTTATAAAGTTTATATTTTCAGATTTTTCAGTCTGTAGAAATATACTATTTATTTTTAATTCTTGCTAATTACGACAAAAAGATACTTGTAGAATAATAGATTTGTACAGTATGATAACACTATTCTTTTAAATTTAGGGTTTCATATGTTATATTTTCTGTATTTTATTGTGGGTGGCACCATCTTGGTGTTAGCTCTATTACTTAGCCATTCAAAATATTTATTTTTATCTGGCATTATCATAGCAATCCCCATCCTGACACTCATTAATATGGGCATGCAAATGAAAAATATGAAGGAAGACACCTTTCATAGCGTTTTACAAAATACCGTGTTTATAATGTCGATGTTTTCCTAAAAAGAAGGAGCTGACAGTTGGCAGCTCCTTCTTCTTTTCATTTAGAACTTTGGATAATTTATCGCCCAACTTTGCAAAATTATCGAGAATTAATTACTATTTACCGAAAATTCTTCACAAATACACCTATACTAAATCTGTTTTTAACAATTGTATTCATTTTAATTATCTCTTGATTATAGATAAATAAAACTCTTCATCCTCCTAGTAGGCAAAACTAGCCTGCCAACATTTTTCTAATTGTTTTCGTGTTAATGCAATATTGCCAATAAAAATTTTTCCCATTAACGTTAAATATTGGTGTAATCCTGGAATATGTGTCACTTTTTTATCAACTATAACATCATAAAGTTGATAGGTTTATTCTAGTTAATAAAAAACCACATCTTGTTTGATGTGACTTTCATTGCACACTATAATTCTTCTAAATAAATTGTAACTACGATGGTTTGTAATCCGTATATAAATGCTTTTTCACTTACAGCTCTATATTTATCATCAATATTAACTACATCACCTACATTAGGGATTAAAGCCGATAAATTATTATTAATATTGTAGGTCATAATTACATCTCCGTTTTGTTCACAAAAACTGATTGTAATATGTTCTAAATTTCCACTCAATTTTCACACCACCTTCTACACTTATCATAGTGCAAATGGGAATGATATGTCATCACTAGAAAAATAAAACAGAAATTTGACTATCAATTTAGTAGTTTCAATTGCTTGTTTTTGACATACATGATAAGCACTTATACGATTAATTTCGTACTATTATTTACGAATTTCTGTAAACTTGTAGTAAGTTTACTAAAATTCAAATAATATTATAATTATGGAATCCTTGCTACATTGACCCTAGCTCCAAATTCACATCATGGATCACTTAAATCAACCGTGGAATTGGGATTTTCACTGCTTTCTAACTTTGGAGAGAAGATTTATTTACTCGTGACGTATCTCGTAAGTTTGCGATACTCTCGTAACTCTTTTAGGTGATTCCACTATGATAAATTTTTTAAGAATATTGTAATACTCTAATTTTTATGAAAAGAGGCATAAATTATGGCTAACCTTATGGATACTATCTCGGCATTGAGTTCGATAACAGAGATAAAAGATTTTCAAGGAAATTCTTTGTGTATAATTACATCTAATGGTGTATATGTAGGAACCCAAATTACTGTTAATAATTCAGATGCAGTCTATACCAACACTAATAATCTCATTAGACATATTTACTATCTATCCATCCAAAACAGCGAAAATAATGAAGTGAATGGTAAAGCTGTTAATTTTGATGAAACTATTCTTTTAGAAAACGTAAAGTACAAGGTAGGTAAAGTAGTGATGACAGCCAATCATGTTGTACTTAATATTTCCCAGATTGTTTCTTTACACGTTCTTCAAACCGAAACGGCTGAAGCTTTCTTGCAAAAACTATAGTAATTTAATTGAATTCACTTTTTTCTACGCACCATTTGGCTAATTGTTGCGTCAGCTAGAATAGGTACGCTTTTTACTGCAATGCAATTTTATTTAGAAGTACATTATTATTTTGTGGTCTTTTGAACAAAGGGATATTAATATGTGTACGAATAATTTTTTAGTGGCTGCTCACCCACTTCTAACATTCTATTCTTACATATGGATTTAACCTAGGCAAACTCTTATTCCGATTACACACAAGACCATACTAATTTGTACGGTCTCGCGCTGAGCTTTATGGAGGTTTTATATTGCTTGTTTATGATAAACATACAAATTACTGTTATAGACTATTTATATTATCAAAATATTGAGTACTACATTCCACCTGGCATTGGCATTCCGCCCGGCATTGGCATTCCACCTGGCATTGGCGTTCGACCTGGCATTGGCATTCCACCTGGCATCGGCATTCCACCT
>NZ_JBYTBB010000093.1:0-7475 GCF_058788755.1 Lysinibacillus sp. FW301-JW8 | reverse complement strand
CGTACCTGGCATTGGCATTCCACCTGGCATTGGCATTCCACCTGGCATTGGCATTCCACCTGGCATTGGCATTCCACCTGGCATTGGCATTCCACCTGGCATCATTGGAAATCACCTCCATTAGGTTCTTGAGCAAAAGAAGGTTTAATGTATAAAGTCCAATTCGAATAATTAACAAAACTCATTGTATCATTCTCCTTTATTCTTTATTATGTGAATAAGATCAAATTGTTTTAATCTACAATCAGTTTCATTATATTAGTCATAATATGTAAAGCACGGGCTTTAATCTCGTATAGGTAAAACCCTCCATAATTTATTCAACCAATTTAATTTGATACATGACTACAACAATGTGCCAATCAATTTTTCTACTAACAATCATATCCTCACCTTTTTATAAGATCAGCTTAGGAGCCATCATTTTGCACTCGTATAGTTAGTATCTCCTATACTCTTTTCCTTTGAAGTAATGATTATGAATCATGAGCGAGTAATTTTTATTAAAGAGTTCTCTGGAGTAAGATAGGCACCATTATCAACAGAAAACTCTGACTGATGTCTATCAATTTCAGAGTATTGAACGACCTTCTCTTTATTGATAAAAACAATTAAATAAATACCATCACTTGTATCTATTCTACTATCACTTATAAATTTCAAACCTACCGTCTTGTTAATGCTTTCCCTTGGAGTATACGGCGAAAAAAGATATGCTTTTTCCCAATCAAATTTTGTTATTTCATTCAAATCTATAACTGTAGCATTATTATTATTTATGATTGTATTAAAAGACCCTTGTAACTCTGTATTTAACAAATCTTTATTAGTGCCGCATCCACCTAATACAACTATAAATAACATAATTAACATTATCTTCTTCAATGACATCCCCTCCTTTTAATGTAAGGACACAAAAAATTATCTATCCTCCCTTTTTAGCTACATAAAAATACTTTGTTGACGATATAACTCCAATAAACTATTACCAAATCTGGACAATAAATTATTTGATAATTCTTTTGGAGATTCAGGGGTATCCTTTTCGACCAAATAAAAAGGAGTATAAAAACTATGAAAAAATTTTTAAAAATATTCAAATGGATGGTTATTATAATGACAGCAAGCATATTATTGTTTATTACCTTTAACCATTTTAATCCAGCCCCATTTCTAAAAGTTACAGGAAGTTATCTAGGTGCTGAATACAGTTATGATGAGCGTGTTGAACAAACAAAAGAGGTATTAAGTGATAATACAAAAGTATATAGAAATGTACCCTATGCAAGTAATTATCCTAATAATTATTTAGATATTTTTGTACCTGAAGGAGATACAACAAATACAAAACCAGTACTTTTTAATATACATGGTGGCGGATATGCATGGGGGGATAAAGTAGATAATGAAGAATTTGTTCAACACTTTGTTGATGAGGGTTACATTGTAGTCTCAATGAATTATGCTTTATCTCCTGATTATTTATATCCTGTTCCAATTATTCAAGCAACAGAAGCTCTAGGGTATGTTGCTGAAAATGCAGAACAATATGGTATCGATAATAATAACTTTGTGATTTCTGGTGAATCGGCTGGTGGTCAATTAGCAGGTCAATTATCTATTATTCAAACTAATAATGAATATGCAGAAAAATATGGATTTAAAGTAACAAAGGATATAACAATAAAAGGAGTTATTTTAAATTGTGCCTTAATAGATATAAAACGTGTCGATAATACAGGTTTTGCATTTACAAACTGGCTTTTCAACGGTATGATTAGAGCTTATTTTGATTCAAATGAGTTTCAAAGTCTATCCGAGGTAACTGAAGCAAATGTTATTGAAAATGTAAATGTGGATTTTCCAAGTACTTATTTAACTGAGGGAACATTTGCAACCTTCACTGATCAAGCATTAGATTTCGAAGAAAAGTTATCATCTTTAGGAATAGATGTTACATTATATATTACTCCTGAAGAATCGAATCTAGCACATAGTTATAATGGTGATTTTTCAACAGAGGAAGCACAATACAATATAGCTCAAGAGCTAGACTTTATGAAGAAAGTTACTCAGTAATAAAATAAATTCAGTAAGAACAATTACATACATTATAAGAATCCTCTTTAGCCATCCTTATAAAAAGAGATAGTTACAAAGAAAAATGAATGGTGCCAGCTAATGATTCTGAAATGGATTTACTATGTTCTAACAATTTTCCCATCCCGCATTACCCAAATCATTAACAAGAGCCTGGTCAAAGTTTGTTAAAATAAATTAGTTGAAATAAAAAAATTTACACAACCTTAGACATACCTTCGCCTCTTATGTAATAATTAATTAAGGTAATTCAAGACTACACAAGAGTAATTGATTCATGCTCATGTTAGTATATCTATAGGTACTTATGGTCACCTGATTGATGAAGATAAAGCTAAAGATTTTAAGATATTTAACAAGTTAAGTAGATTGGTCACTTTTTGGTCGCTTCTTTGTCTCTCATTTGATTCACCTTACCTCAAAACCTCATATTATACCAACGTTTCCATTAAAGGAGGTATCAAAATGAAAGCATTCTATTGTAATGCATGCTCTAGACCATCCCTATTACAGGTCAAAGAGGTCTAATTAAATAAATGATTTGAATGATCTCTTTAGGCCATCATTTTTTAAAAGCCTAATACACAGGAGTGATTTCATATGAATAATCAAACTATACAGCCGTTTTTAACGGTCGCTAACTACCATTTACTTGAACAACAAATGAATAAAATATTGCAAGCATTGGCTTCAACAAAAGATAAAAATGTCATCCTTGCCGTGCATGGCATTGTCGAAAGCGAAATTACGGCAAAAATAGCGCTAACTGATGCACAAGCGAAGTTAATCGAACAGGTTTTTACTGTTACGGATCGTGCACAGGGGGAAGAGTATTTAGCACAATTAATCCCTTTTGTTATTCCCTTTAAAGCTGTCACAGCAAGTACACTGAAAAACCTATTTAAAAAAGAGAAAAAGTTAAAGCTACCAATGCTTGAAGATATGGATTTTCAGCATATTTGTTATTTAGCTTGGGATGACCCTGGTACTCATCGAAAATACATCGTAATCGAGCAAGGTGAACAACTAAAAGCAATCAAAGGTATATTCTCTAACAAAACCATTCGAGGTATATGTGCCCTTTGCAATCGTCATTCTGATGTGGGGCTATTGACAACCACTGTCAAAGGAAATATCGTCGGAACTTTCACCAATCATAGTAATTATATTTGTGCAGATAGCCAATCTTGTAATCAGCATGTAACGGATATAGAAAAAACACAGGCATTTTTTGAGCGCATCACGCAATAAATAATGAAACGTAAAAAGACTATCACCAGCTGGGATAGTCTTTTTTCCTTTAATAACGAATAGTCTGTTTATCCATTTTGATAATGGATGACGCGATGATAACAAAGCCTAGCATTAAAACTAAGATTAAATCGAGTAATCCTGTATGCATCGAAACTGTGAAGAGCGTAATGATAAATGCATAGGCAACTGAATGGAAACTACGGATACCCTCTTGTTTCACCTTATTATAAACAAGAGAAATTAAGGCACCATACAAGAAGAAACCCAACGCCACTAATAAATAGCCGCCATCTAAAAATAATTGACCAATAAAGGTTGGCGTAGTCGTGCGATTTTCACGTGTGATAATTATTCCCTTCTCTACACTAATCGAATTGACAACCTCTGATACCTTCATTCGAGGTGAAGTTTGCTCACCAGGTAATACTGTACTAAAAATTCCTTTATGGATTTGACCATGTAAATAGCCTTCCTGTTGTGTATATTCAATAATTGTACTTAATACAATATGACTAGTCACACTTTCCGCATTAATGGCACGTATCCATTGTGGGGTTAAGTTCACCTTTTGTTCAGCCGTTAATAGCTTCTCTCTTGCCTCTTCTTCCAACAACTCTATATCTGGCTGATCTCGTTTATTGAAAGCTAACGATTGATCCTCCATTATTACACGTAGAAAACTAAACATGGAGAATGCAAAACCAATAACTAACAACGTTGTTAAAAACCACGTTAATTTCACACGTTTCACTACGTAGTGGAAAATAATGATTCCAGTAAACATCATAATAATTAAGGGTGTTCGGTAGGCCATTAATAAAAACAAGAACATAACTACCGCGAAAATAGCACCATATATACATGCTTTTTTGAAGTTCATATGCTTTTCTAATATCATTTTGTACGACAATAGCAATAAAACGCCAAACCATAGTAATTGACTAAAGAAGTTCAGCTTTGGATCTAAATTCCGGCGATTAGACTCATCAGAAATCCCAAATCCACCTTCAACAGTCATTAATATATAGGCCCCTAAACCAAGTATAGTAAGAAACACAATAAAATGAATCACATATTTGCTTAAAAATGACAGACCAAATGAAGGAATGGTCCATTGTAGTTTGTCAATAACGTAAACACCTATGTAATAGCAAATTACTGCTAAAATAACTGGTGGCCAAATCGATACAGTTATATTAAATTGTTCAAATTTATGCCAATCAAACATACTTGTGAAAAAATAGAGTACTAAAACAAAAGGTAAAAAGAAATACGGTGAAAATGTATCGATTTTATTTAATTTTCCAAAAAATTGTTTCATGCTTTTCACATCCGAGGATGCATTCCCTCCTAATATCAAACTAATTATTACTATATATGTAAAACAAAAATAGTAGAGCTATCAAATCTTTTATTTACATATTTCCCTACTAGCTTTGTATATAAAAACCATTATTTTAAAATTCACACAGTATAGTCTAAGAAAAAGCCATTCACGACCTAGCGTGAATGGCTTTTCATTGTTATGACAACCATTTTGGAGGAGTATTTTTCTCCCAGAGTTCAAACGTATTCGTAATGGTTGATTTTCTATAAGTAGACTATAAGTATATCAAGCGTTCATATTATATCATATTTTCTATTTTTAGTATTATTGTATATTCCGGTATGCCATTTTGTGGTACTTCTGGGGTACTGAACTATATAACAACATTCATACTTTCTTTTGTAATATTAATACCGAATTTATTCAGTTCATTATAAATCATCTGACTATCTTCTATGCCTTGACAATAACTATATTCAAGGAAAATGGATTCCACTATAAACCAAGCACTTTCTAATTCTTTCAATACTTATGCTTTTAACCAATTGCTATAAAATGTTCATCTGGAGCATTTTCTTTACTAATAGTTCTCCATAAATGAGGATAGAACCATTCAACTCCTCTTTGAGTATCACCACTTGCTAATTTGATACAACGAAACGTATTGGTTTCTCTGTCAAATGCAACTTCACCATCTAACTCATCATTTTCACGACTATATCTGTATACAATTTGCTTTTCATCATCAATAATTTTTTTTAGTTTCCACCACATGTTTCCACCTCTTATCCATAAATATACATGATTGATAAAGGTGATTCTAATACTATTTTCATGCCTTTACATTTTTTTCACCCCTTTCAATGAAAAAACACCCTCATACGAGAGTGCTTTAACTATATTCTTACACATACAAAGGTTCTCTAATTCCAAACGTATCAATGCCTCTATGAATCATTTGGCTATCTTCTATCCCTTGACGATAAGCATATTCAAGGAAAATTGCTTCAGTTAACCGCATAGCTGTATCTAATTCATTTAGTAACGCTCTCTGTTCATCTGTCACTAAAGAGCTCCTTAATATCTCCATTAGTGTTACTACCTTTGTATCAGCAGTTAAATACTCAGAATCATTGATACACTTCAATTAAACGGTCAGTCGACATTGGGGATGCACAATTTCCAAAAGGCTTTATCAAAAACAAATTTAAATACAACGTTGAGTGCTAATCGAAATTCAATCTAATATTATTAAAATTAGGCTGTTTTCTCAAAGATTGTTGCTATTAAAACAAAAAGGCAGTTGAAAATCAGATATCAACCAAACTTTCAACTACCAAATTAAATATTAGATTTTTATCAGTACCCATTAAATATTCCAGTGTTGTTTTTTTTCATCACATTTTTTAGTGAACTGCCTGTTTATTTGTTCTGTTCCTCTAAAAACTAAAGACTATTAAGGACTAGTAGGAGGAGTAAGTCCGAAAAGAACAGGAGTTATTACAGTACTACCAGCGCCAAGGCGGACTTGTTGAACTTGCAGTACTTTTACTGTAAGATCCAGAACAATTTTTTCACGCAATGTGCTGAATGTACCTTCGGGTGCTGCCATAATTGGTGAAAAATCAAGTTCAAAGAAGTTTGCAGCGACTAACTCGCCAAATGGTTGTTCATTGTATTTAACGAGATTTTGGAAGAAAGCCTTATCCAATCGAGCATCCAATTGAGTTCTTTCATTCAGGAAGTTCGCTTCGGCAAACTCGGAAATTCCTAAGATTGGAGTAGTGCCTCCAGGTGTTTGTGGGAAAAAAAGTTCTGTAAAACCAGAAAACGGAACGTCTGCAATTCTATCTTGTAGTGCTCCATTACAAGCCGCTGAAGCATATTCTATATTTTTGCGAATATGCCCTGCTACAAACAATTTAGCTCTTGTTACCCTAAAAAAGTCTGTGTTAGCAATACGTGCAAATCTAACCGGTACTAATTTAACTTGATTTAGGAAAACATTTTTTTTCACTCTTTTGATTTCAGTTGCTGCAGGACTAAGCGTAATATCCGACTCCACAACAATTTGAAGTGTTGGTTCTGCGAGTACAACTGGAATTTTAATAGTTGGAGCTGTAACCGGTGTAGCAGCTAGTGGAGTAACCTCACTAGTTAATGGTACTAGTTCAGTTGATGTTACTGGACAAGGTGGTATTTGATTTTGATTTTCTGATTGACCACTCAAAAAAAATTCCCTCTTTTCATTTTTTTAGTATTAGAGAGTGCTCTCTATATTGCCAGAATATGTAGCGATTAAATCTATGTATGGACGTGTATACCTAGTTTTTTCTGATTTTAAAAATGAGATTTTTAAGCTAAGAGATAAGAATGAGCACAAAATGCTAGGTATTCACCATTTTTTGCCCATTATTTTTAACTTATTTCCAAGCGGACTCACTAAACAAAAAGAGTATCCCAATTTTACTCCTGAATATTTTTTATTAGGATGAATATCTCCTTAAATTTCTACACAAGATTATGGTAGTAATTATGGCGGCTCTCGTTCAAACTTTGCGCTAATTGTTGTTCTATTCATTCATCTAATTATTGTTGGCGCTACTTTCATGTATTAATCTCTAAAACTCTTTTATTCACAATATAGGAATAAAAAACAATCTAAAGTTTATTAGCCAAACACCTCCTTATTATTAGGTCACTTTTACAAGAGTGACCTCATGTTGTTGAAATACTATTATGTCAATGAAATCAAGGTGACAAATTAAAAAGTATAGCCCTTTTTCAAAACGAG